>NZ_JBSLZM010000054.1:0-13514 GCF_056494385.1 Aquifex sp.
TGGTTTGATGGCGATAAGGATATGGCAAGGTATACCCAAACACATTTTCCTTCAGCCTTCATCCCCGGTTCGGAACACCTTAGACTTAAAAAGAAGGTTGAAAACTTTGAAGGAGGAACGTTTATTCTCGTAGTTCCTCCACCGCCTCATAGATGTCCGCCTGCACCTTATGAAAGGGCTGCGATGATAGCACACGTGTTTAAACAAAATGAAGTTGACGGGAAGATTATAATCCTTGACCCCAAAGGAAATATAGCTCCCAAAGGGCCCGGTTTCAGGATGGCTTACGAACAGCTATACCTTGGTATGGTCGAATACGTTCCGAACGCAAAGATAAAGGAAGTTGACCCTGTTAAGAAAGTCATAAAGACAACTGCAGGAGACTTTAAGTTTGATGATGCTAACTTAAACCCGCCTCATCAGGCTGCTGATATAGCATGGAAAGCAGGCCTTGTTAATCCTAAGACAGGATGGTGCGAGGTTGACCCGGTGACGCTTCAGTCAAAGGTTGATCCAAGAGTGTTCATACCGGGAGATGCCAATTCCGTAAAAGGCTTCCCGAAGAGCGGAGATATGGCAAACAACCAAACGAAGTATATGCTCGTTAAGGCAATAAAAGCTATGATTGAAGGGAAAGACCCCCTTGAATACGTAAAAGCTCCAACAAACACCTGTTACTCAATGGTAAACGGGGACCCTAAAGAGGCCATAGTTATAAACGTCATTTACGAGATAGATAAAAACAAAAGAATGCCTGTTAAGAAGAAGGTTAACGTTGAAAACGAGCGTTCCACCGCCCTCGCACGTGCAACCTTTGAGTGGGCTAAAGCGATGTATAGGGATATGTTCTCGTGAGGTGAGAGATGGACAGAAGGGGTTTTATAAGAACCTGCGGGTCAGCTGCTGCCCTCTCCTTCTTGTCTCCCCTTTTTTTAACTGAGAGCTTAAAAGCCCAAACGAACAAACTTAAGAGGTATAAAAAGGCAATCTTACTTAACAAAGAGGGAAAACCCTTAGACCCGGAAAGTCTTGAGGTAGGGAGACAATACCTCTTCTTTTACCCATACAGGTCTACACCGGCTTTTTTAATAAACCTCGGTGAGGAAGTAAAACCCGTAGAGGTTAAGCTCTCCGATGGAAGTTCCTACCTTTGGCCCGGAGGTGTTGGCCCTAAAAAGAGCATAATTTCCTTTTGTGCTATATGTCCCCACCAACTCAGTTATCCCACCCCCGAATACTCCTTTATAAACTACTATCCGAAAGATAGACCTTCCAAGGCTGTAAAAAGGGGAAACGTGATACAGTGCTGTGCCCATATGTCCATTTTCGACCCGACGAAAGGGGGAGCGGTTTTAGACGGTCCGGCGGAATACCCCCTCCTGACGATAGTCCTGTCTTACGAAGGTGGGAAGCTATACGCGGTGGGAACTCTGGGGGTGGAAAGGTTCAGGGACTTTTTTGACGCATACCGTTCGGAACTCAAGAAGATGTATAGGTCCTTTAGGAAAGCTAAGAAAAAGGTTGATAAATCGGTAGTTCTTCCCGTGGAGGAGTATGTAAATGAGGTCATCTTCTGTTAACAGAAGGGACTTAATTCTTGCAGGAGGCCTTGGACTTCTTGCCGTCAGTGTTCCGAGGAGCTTAGTATTCGGTGAACCTAAAGGGAACAGGGTCATCGTAGTAGGGGGAGGATACGGAGGAGTTACAACCGCAAAGTACGTTAAGAAACTCTCTCCCGAGGCTGAGGTTATCCTCATAGAGAAAAACCCATTATTTGTATCCTGTCCCCTCAGTAATTTTTACCTTGTCGGACTCATAGACTACGGATCCCTTTGCTTCCCTTACAACACACTTGTGGTTAAATACGGAATAAAGTTCATCAACGACGAGGTTATAGACATAGACCTATCAAGAAGGGAGGTGATAACGGGTAGCGGGAAAGTTAAGTATGACTACCTCGTTCTTTCCCTCGGGATAGAGTATGATTACGAAGAAAACCCCGCCTTTAAGAACGTTTACTGGAGCTATCCACCCGCATTCAGACCGGGAAGCGAGCATCTCTACCTCAGGAAAATGCTTGATAGCTTTGAGGGGGATAAGTTCGTCATAACAGTTCCTAAAATGCCTTACCGATGTCCTACCGCGCCTTACGAGAGAGCGGCTATGCTCCTTTCATACGCGCGCAAAGAGGGGTTAAAAATGCATCTTTACTTTATAGACGAGAACGCCTACCCTCCGGTTATGACGGAAGGTTTTCTGAAGGCTTACGAGGACTTTTACAAAGACGAAGCGACATACATAACCGAGGCGAAAGTTCTTGAGATAGACCCGAAAAGTAAAGTTGTGAAGACTACCAAAGGAAGCGTAAAGTTTGATATGGCTAACTTCATACCTCCTATGAGAGCACCTAAACTCCTTGAAAAGATAGGTCTTGTTAAGAAGGGAAGAAAGTGGGTTCTCGTAGACCCCATGACTTACGAGACAAGTGTTAAAAACGTCTTCGTAATAGGTGACAGCTGTGAGACGTATCTCCCGAAGAGCGGATACGCGGCCCATTCGGAAGGGAAAGTGGTGGCAAAGATTATATCCTCAAGGATAAAAGGTAAGGAGTGGGAAGGGGAGATAATCCAGCACGGGATATGCTACGCGATGGTAAACTTAAAACAGGCCATAATGATGGAGGTTGAGTATAAATACGACTTCAAAACGAAAAAGGTTAAAAAAGAGATTTACGAGGATAACGTGTGGAAGGTTTCAACCGCAAAGAGGTATTACGAGTGGGCAAGGGGATTATGGAGGGATATGTTCACCTGAAACATTTTTCTCTTTTCTCCACGTTCAATAAAACAACGAATATATTGTTTTCCATAGACTTCTTAAAGCTTCTTAAGAGTTTTCTCTCCTTTTCAAAAAGCCTTTTTACAATATCCTTTTCCGATTTTTTGTTGAAAACAATCCAGTTTGTGAATAAACTGGGACTTGATAAAACGGTATAAAACTCATTTCTGTAGGGAAGAATAAATTTTTTTATATTCTTACTGAAGTAAACAATCGGAAAATTATCAGCATCATCCATAAGAACGCACCTATTATCTGTATCCAACAGGTTGGCAACTTCCATATAAGGAACAAGATTTTTCTCAGATTTCTCGAACAGAAAAATTTTAGTAAAATTTTTTTCGTAAAAGTTTGGAGAATATTTGGGGATGAAAACTAAGGAAATGAAATTAATTAGGACTAAGGGAATAATTTTCCTATCAAGCTTCATCAGGTTATTAAAGAATAAGAAGAAAAGCAAAAATAAAGCTGAGTTCACCAAAAATCCGTCAATTAAGTTCCACTTTATAGAAATCAATTGAAAAATTATAGGTATGAAATAGATGAAATATACAGGTAACGAATATAAGTCCCTAAAATCTTTAAGATAAAAAAAGCCTGCAAAGTAAATAAATCCTGCAATTGCATTAAGCAATATAAAATTAATTAACCTCTCGCTATCGCCCAACGGAGCTAAGGTTTTGAAGTAAGAGTACGGAGATTCTACAAAATGGAAAGGGTTTCCGGTAAACAACCAGTTTAGGTAAATCCACATAAGCAGAAAAGCTATCACAGGAGTTAGATAAACTATTAAAACAGATTTAACAATTTCCCAATCTTTTAACCTCCTGTAGAAAAAGAAAGTCGACAAGAGAAAAAATGGGAGTAAAAGTATCACGCGGAAATCGGTGAAGAAGGATAATCCTAAAAGTAGACCTGAGATAAATAAGTAAACGGATAACCTTTTTATAAAGTAGGAAGCGAGCATTCTGGTTGATAAAGCTATTAAGAAAAAGGAAATGTATAAATCGGGCCTTTGAGTAGCTATGTAGATAAGGAGTGGTGAAAAGAACAGTAACGTAAAAAGGAGTGATACACTTTTCCTTATGGTAAGTGTAAAGATTAACAAACTTACAATTGCAGATAAAGTTGATACAGCTGCAGGTAAATCTCTAAATAACAGGAAAGGTGTAAATACGAGAGGTGGATAAACGAAACCTATATACTCCAATCTGGGACTTACCCCTTCCAGTACTATTCTTGCCTTTTCTGCAAAGAAAATAGGTTTTAAGTGGTAGAAATCTTTATCTTCCAGAATAAATACACTTATCCAATAATAAATGGAAAAGAAAATAAAAAAGATTACAATGTAATATAAAATCTCTCTGAACCTTTTCAAGACTTTTCCTCCATTGGTTTGTATCTTGTTATTCCGTGCTGTGTCTTTTGCCAATAAAATGGTTTTGTAAATAACTCATAAAGGGCAAAGTAAGCCGCAACTGAGTGAAGTATCCAGTAAAAAGGATTAAGAAATGCGTAGGGAAGAAGCTCATAATATTTTCTTTTGAAAACAGCAAGCATATTAAGATAAATTCCGATAAAGTTTCCGAAGAGTAAGTTAAATAAGCTTATGTAGAGTATGGATGGTGGAAATAAAGGCTCTATAAGCTTAGTCTTTGTAAGAACCCATACGATGAAAATTGCCCACACTATCGGATTAACCAGGAAAACGAAGGGTGTTCCACCTATAAGGAGGTGAAAAGCTATAAAGCCTCTCAGCCCTACCATTTTATACAGCCTTCTCGTATTCCTTGCATAAACTAACCACGTCTGCATATAACCTTTAATCCATCTTGAACGCTGTCTTATCCAGTTCCAAAGTTTTGAATTTGCCTCCTCGTAGGTAGTAGAGTTTATTACGCCTACCTTGTAACCTCTTGCAAAAGCCCTTACACCTAAGTCTGCATCTTCCGTAGTGTTGAAAGGATCCCACCCTCCTATTTCCTCAAGCTTCTTTCTATCAAAATGATTACTCGTTCCTCCCAAGGGAATAGGAAGGTTAAGCTTAAATAGCCCCGGAAGGAGGTAATCAAACCAGTAGGAGTACTCAAGGGTGAACATACGCGTTAGAAAGTTTTCATCTCTGTTGAAATAGTTAAGTTGTGCTTGGAAACATATGTATTTATCCCCGCCTTTTTTAAAGGCTATTACTGCCTTCTTCAATTGGTCCGGTTCCGGAATATCTTCCGCGTCGTAAATGGTTAAGTATTCTCCCCTTGCAAAGAAAAGACCGTAGTTGCAAGCCTTAGGTTTGGTCTTGGGTTGACTACTCGGGACTATTATAAAGCGCCAGTTTGCCGGAGGACGCTCTCTCTTTGCAGCTTCCAGGGTCTCTTTATCATCCTCTTCAAGTAAGAGAAGAATATCAAGCTTGTTCTGGGGATAATCCAGCTTTTTTAAGCTTTTTATTAACGTACCTATTACCTCCGGTTCTTTATAAACCGGAATAAGAATGGTGTAAACTGGTAAATTTTTTTCGCTTAAGGCTTTTACTTCCTCCTTTGATACATACTCTTCCACTTCCGTCATCGCACCTGCTATACTTATTACGAACTTAAAAAGGATTGAAACTAAGTAAAATATTTGAATAAATCCCAAAATAAAAATAAAGTAAGTAATGGGACTGTAGTATAACCAGACCAAGGAAAGGAAGATTAAGAAGCCTAGTAGGATAACCTGTCCCTTTGAAAATACACGTGATGCAGAAAACTGTGGAGTCATATAAAATAAGCCGTGAACCGCTCTGTCGATAAATCTATCCTTAAAAGCCCACTCCAAGATTCTTATAAGGTCTAAATCCGTAACCAGTTTAACTACAGCTTTTTTACCTTCGAAATACTTCTCAATAAAATCCTCAAGTTTTTTTGAACAAGGATAGGATGTGTATATATATACAGTTTCCCCTTCTACTTTTGTTGGAATACTTTCGTAGTTAGCAAGTTCTTCCGGGTCAAAAGATTTCAATAAGTCAAGATCTATGCTTTTCTTTAGTTTCTCTAAATTCATAACGAGTTCAAGATTGCAGTGTTCAGCAAGGGCTTTGTAGAAATCTAAACGATTAACGTAACCGAGTGTAGTAAGAATCCATCCTAATCTTCCGCCGAATTTTGTTTGATACTCAAGGGCTTCCTTTAACTGCTCTTCCGTTATTAGCTTTTTTTCTAAAAGAACCTCTCCTATTTTCCTCATTCCTCTCTTTTCAAAATGATTTCCATATACCGATGTAGTAACCCGTCCCATCTCCCGTCTTTCTACCAAAAATTACCCTTTGAAAGCCTGTGTTTATAGAAAACGTTCCGAAACGAAATCTGGGTCCCGCGTAAATCTGTATGAGCTTGTAGTCCGGCTCAAGGGTTATGTTTCGTCCAACCCTTTTTTTCTCTCCGTCCCCCAAACCTATCTGTGCATCAAGTAAAAGAATTATTTGAAGTTCCCGAATAACATCGTATCCGCCCAAGATGTAGGCCCTTACCTGACTTGAAGGGTATCCGAAGTAGTATCTGTACCCTATTCCGCTGTCCACAAATCCCCAGCTAAACCCTTTTCCGTATAAAAGCCCTCCTTCCAATCCTACTCTTCCGTAACCGAGCCTCAGGTTATCCGTTATTGAGTATCCGGTGGGCATGACAGCAACGCCGTATAAGGATAAAGAGCCACCTTCACTTTTTAGATTTCTTATAAATCCCAGTTCCAAATCAGATAACCCTGTTGTTTTAGAAGAACCGCACTCAAGTTCCTGGTAAGGAAGCTTAAAGGTCAAAGTAGTTTTAGGAGTAAGTCCGTACTCTCCGTATAACTCCAGTTCCCTTTTTCTGAAAGTACAGCCGATTGGTTTTTTATCACCGTTTTTGTCGAAGTATTCATCGGCGGTGTAATACCTTCCTGTTATAGCAGTAAACACTTCTTCCTTTTTCCTAACCCATGAGCTTCCAAAAGTTAAAGAAAATGTGATTAATAATATAAGAATTATCATCCTTCCCTCCCTGTTAATTTCGTGTAAACGTAATGTAGGAAAATAAGAGAAATAAAGCCTATTAAGATAAGTACTATTAGCTTATACTTATTCCAGTAATAGGCTATTCCCTTTTCTAGTTCATAACTTACTCTTAGCTTGTTGCCTATAGGAAAGGAAATTTCGTATTCCGTAGTTATTACACCGACGTTTGCAAATATCTTGTATAAAGTTTCGAAGGAAAATCTTCTCAGCACTTTATCACATGAACCGTTACAAACAACATTTAAAACAGGTATGTTTTTATAGCTTCCCGTTTGAACCATAATGAAATCCTTCTCGTAGGAAGATGAGAATAATACATTTCCCGTTGATGGATTGTAAATTCTAAACTTTCCTTTCTCAATAGAAACGGGTATTCTAGCTTTTGCCTTCCCGAAAAAAACTATAAAATCGTAATCCTTTATCGGTTCTATTAATTCTTTCGTAACCTCAACCCTTTCCACATTTTTGTTTCTCTTTCCCAGCTCGGATAGAAACGTAACAAGAATTGGGTCATATAAATCATTATCAACAACAAAAAGTACATTACCGCTTAGAAGTTTTATAAAATCCGATATATTATTTACCTCCCTACTTATATCTTCCCAATAAATGTAAGAATCTTCAAATAATGTAAGTTCATCTTTAGGAACATTCCCGAAACACTCGTCCGAGCTTATGAAATCGTTAAGGGTTACAGTTATTGTATTATCCCCGAAAGTAGTTCCATAGAGGGGAATGTCATAAGATTTTTCTCCCGCTCCCCTTACCTCAAAGCTGTTTATCATCTCACCATTTACGTATACGTTTACACTTGCGTTCTCTTCAACAGGCGTATGAGCTATATGCAGTCTCAACCTTGGTTTTTCCGGAATACCCTTTACATAGGTGTAATTAAAAGTAAAACTTGAAGAAACGTAACCTATACCGACCGAGCTGAAGGTTTTGTATCCCATATCTTTCAAGGTTAAAAGTTCTATTTCCTCTGGTTTTTGTAAACCCTTTACAGCTTTCAAGCTTAATCTTTTACCTAGATTAAGCAAGGGGAAGTACCCCTCTTTAATACCTTTTATAAATTTATCGGATACATAAATCTTTTTTCCGTCTCTAATCGCTCCTTCTACTTTCGGGTCGTATACAAGTATGAATCCCTCTTCCCCGTTAAAAATTATTTTGGGAGAAAGATTAACGTATTTTGACAGGTAAAAAGCAAGAGAGTAAAAATCTTTGTTGGAAGTAGCCTTTATGGAGTAAACGGGGTCATAATTGTGAAATGCGTTGTAAAGTTCGCCTCTATCTTTGTACTCTATATATAGCTTGCTCCTGTCTTCCACAAGCAGATAGACGCGGTTTTCGTAAATATCCTCACATATGGTTTTAGCGTGCCTCAGGTAGCCTTTCACACCAATCTCTATAAAATCTCTGTTGGTTTTTTCAGGAAGTTTTACACTCACCGGATAAGGAAGATTAGAAGGAGAAAATCTACTTACGGGCTTTCCGTTTAAGGTTATTTCTACGTAAGAATTTTTTGTAAGATCAGGTGAAAGTCTTATATAGAGTTCCGCTTTACCACCTTTATAACCGTCGTAAACGGGAATGTAGAAGTAGTATGCAGGATAAACTCCTTTTAGTATTAAGACATCTGTTAATAAACCAAAGTCCTTAAAGCTTCTTACAATTAATTTTCCTTTCTTTACCTCTATACTTCTTTCTTTCCTTTCCTCCTTATGAATTAAAACGATCCTTTTTTCGTTAAACTCACATTTCCTTACGAAAGCAGTTGGAAAAATACGTTCTACTTTCTTCAAGTTGCTTAAAGCTTTTTCCTTATCCTCGTAGAGTCCAATCCTTAAGACGTAAAATCTTCCTATTTTCTCTACCCTCGCTAACGGAAAGTCCTTAACTTTTTCAAATTCCTTCCTTGCCTTTTCAAGATTTTGGAGCGTGGACAGCTGAATACAATACTTATCTACTGAATACGCAAAGGTAAAAATAAAGAGTATTAGTATGAGCAATATCCTACCCCCACTTCTTATTATGTTATTAAGATTTATGCAATCATGCTGAAAAAGCTACTCGCTATTTTCAAAAAGGAAGAGGAAAAAGAAGCAAAGAAAGAGGTAAAAGAAGAGATAAGGGAAGAAGTAAAAGAAGAAGTAAAGGAAGAGAAAAAGGTAAGGGAGCTTACTCTTCAGGAGCTTGAGCTTTTTAAAAGGGCTATGGGCATAACCCCCCACAACTACTGGCAGTGGGCGAGCAGAACGAGGAACTTTAAACTTTTGACTGACGGGGAATGGGTATGGGTTGAGGGGTTTGAAGACCATATAGGTAAACAGCTTCCTCTTACTCAGGCGAGAGCCTGGAGCTGGGAGTTTATACACAACCGCGTTAAGGAGTTAAACTTATAATAAATGCCCGTTAATCTCAGGACACTTTTTAAAAAGAAGGATAAAGGCGAAAAGATAACCGTAATATCTACTTACGACTACTGGAGTGCAAAACTATGCGACGAGGTGGGGATTGATTGTATACTCGTCGGTGATTCCCTCGGAACAGTCATAAAGGGGGAGAAAAACACCCTTTCTGTAACCCTTGAAGAAGTTATATACCACACGAAGTGTGTTACGAGAGGAGTAAAAGAGGCCTTCGTTATAGCGGATATGCCCTTTATGAGCTATCAGGTTTCCTTGGAAAAAGCCGTTGAGAACTGCGGAAGGGTTATAAAGGAGACGGGAGCTAATGCCGTAAAGCTTGAGGGCGGTGAGGAGATAGCTGAACTTGTATACCGATTAAGAAGTATAGGTATTCCCGTTGTGGGACACATAGGGTTTACTCCCCAGAGTATAAACCTATTCGGAAGGCCTGCTGTAGTAGGAAAAAAGTCAGAAGAGGCTGAAAAACTGAGAAGGGATTTCAAAGCCCTTGAAGACGCAGGGGTATTCATGGTGGTTCTCGAAAGTGTCCCGGTTTCATTGGCAAAAGAACTTTGGGAAAACAGCAGGTCTATAGTTATAGGTATAGGAGCGGGGAAGTTTACGGACGGACAGGTTCTCGTTTTTCACGATATCGTGGGGCTCTTTGAGGACTTTAAGCCCAAGTTTGTTAGAAGATACCTTGAAGGTGCTAAACTCATTAAAGAGGCTCTTAAAGGTTTTAAGGAAGACGTTTTAAGCGGAAACTTTCCCTCGGAAGAGGAGAGTTATGGATAGTGAAAAGGTATACAGGTTCTTAACGCTCCTTTCCAGAGCGGGGTTTATTAAGGAGAAGGAGGTTAACGAAGTATTAACGAAGATAAAAGAAGACGAAGATCCCATTGAAGCACTTATAAGGCTAGGGGTCCTTACCGAGGAACAGATAACCTCCTTTTTCAAACAGCAGATGCCCACAAGGGTTGTGGAAAATATAGACGTTTCCAAGATACCCGCAGAAGTTTTAAATCTTATTCCGAGGAACGTAATAGAGAAGTATAAAGTTATACCCTTTAAGGTGGAAAGGGACAGGCTCTACGTCTACACCTTTGACCCATACAACCAGGATATGATAAACGAGCTCAGGTTCATAACAAAGATGCAGGTGGTTCCCTACTACGCTCCTCCTTCGGCAATTAATAAAGCCCTTGATGAGCTATTTCCGAAGGTATCTGAAATACTTGAAGAGATACCTCCAACTGAGATAACGATTGAAGAGATAAACGAGGAGATTTCCCTTGAGGAGGCCCTTGCGAGTGCGGAAGCGGCTCCTATAGTAAAGCTTACTAACCTCATTATTTACGAAGCTATAAGAAGGGGTGCTTCGGACATACACGTTGAACCCCAGGAGAAAAAGGTCGTTGTAAGGTTTCGGATAGACGGTGTTCTCAGGATATTCAGGGAGTTTCCTGCAAGTATTAAGGATGGTCTCGTTACGAGGATAAAGATAATGGCAGATATGGATATATCAGAGAAGAGGAAACCCCAGGACGGGAGGATAAGGGTGAACGTAAGCGGGAAAAAGATAGACCTCAGGGTTAACACGGTTCCCGTGGTATACGGCGAAAAGGTTGTTATGAGAATTCAGGACGCGGAAAAGTACCTTAAAGTAAGGCTTGAGGATCTTGGCTTTGAACCCGATAACTTAGAAAAATACAGAAGAGCTATATGGAAGCCTTGGGGTATGGTTCTTGTATCGGGACCCACAGGGTCAGGTAAAACTACAACCCTTTACGCTTCTCTTATGGAAAGAAACACACCGGATGTAAACATAATGACCGTTGAGGATCCCGTTGAGGTTTCAATTCCCGGTATAAATCAGGTTCAGGTAAACGAAAGAATTGGTCTTACTTTCGCTGAAGTTCTGAGGGCATTCCTGAGGCAGGACCCGGACATTATCCTTGTTGGAGAGATCAGAGATAAGGAAACTGCGGAAATAGCAGTCAGGGCTTCTCTCACGGGGCACCTAGTTTTCTCAACGGTTCACGCAAACGACGCTCCTACAACCATCACCAGACTTGTTGATATGGGAATAGAACCTTTTCTCGTCGGAAGCTCACTTGTAATAGTCGTAGCCCAGAGGCTGATAAGGAAGCTGTGCCCCAAGTGTAAGGAGAAGGCCGACATTCCAAAAGATGTTCTCCTCAGGCTCGGAATAATAGAGGACCCTTCCGAGAACGTCGTGATATACAAAGCTCACGAGGGGGGATGTGAGTACTGCAACTACACAGGGTATAAGGGCAGAACCGCGGTTCACGAGGTTCTTGAGGTGGATGATGAGATAAAGACCCTGATAGTAAGGGGTGCGAACCACGACGATATTAGGAAAAAAGCTGTAGAAAGGGGAATGAGAACTCTCTACATGGACGGACTTATGAAGGTAAAGAAAGGCATAACCTCCATAGAGGAGGTTAATAGGGTTTTAGCTGTCTGAAAAAGAGTTCAAGAACTTTAAGGAAGTCATAAAGATGGTTCAAGATAACGAGTGTAATTACGGGAAGGGATAGGAGAAGAACTATTAAGCCCATCAATACCTGAAGGGGAAGACCAACCATAAATACGTTCATCTGAGGAATGAACCTGTTTACCACGGCGAGAATTAGGTTAAGAATAAGTGCGGAAAGTAGAACGGGAAGGGATACCTTGACGCCCAATTTAAAACTCTCGTAAAAGAACTCAAGAAAGACATCAGGGTTCAAGGAAAAGAGGTTAAAACTCCCCACCGGAACGTTCTTGAAACTTTCCGAAAGGGCGAGAATAACAACCTCAGCACCCCCAACAGAGAGAAACAAAAGAGTCCCGTAAAGGTAAAAGAAAGCACCGAATAGACTCATAGGTGCCTGACCCGGGAGGAATAGCTGGAGAAAACCAAGTCCCGTATGAAGGGCTATTATTTCCCCGGCGACAGCTAAGGCTTCTATAAAGAGTCTCAGGATTAAACCAGCGGTAAAACCGAATAGAAACTCGTTTAAAGCCATAAGGAGAAACTCTCCGAACGTATTAACACTCACGGTTTTTATATCAAAAAAAGAGAGGGCTACGAAGGAAACTGAAAAAGCAAGGTAGAGCCTAACGTTCAGTGGAACGTAGTTTGAAGAAAAAAAGGGAAACAAGGCAAAAAAGGAGACAACTCTGAAGTAAGAAAGGAGAAGCGTAAAGAGAAACTCCTCACGAAGAAATTCCATTTAGAACTTCCCTTGAAAGCTTAAAGGCTCTTCCGGACTTTCGGATTTCCCGTCCGCTACGAGAAGTATTGACGCGGTAAAACAACTCAAGTTTTTGAACTCTTCGGGTGCATTCCCGCTAAGAACAGCTTTATTTATCTCAACCGAATCTTTGAGAACGTCAGAGGTCTCCACATTCTTCGGTAGCTTTATTCCCAATTTGTTGGGGTCTAATTTCTCAACCTCACCGTTTTTCATATTGAGAAAGGAGAGGTTGTCGTTCATCATAAAAACTCCCTGTTCGCCTATTAATTCTAAAGTATTATGAAAAAGCGTATTATAAGCCCAACGGTAAAGAAGGATAGGGACAGGCTTCCGCCGGGTCAGAAGTGGATAAAAGCACCTATAGTTTACGATATAGTTGACGAGATTCCCGACTGGGATATGGAAAACTACAGGTTCAAGGTGTGGGGAGAGGTGGAAAATCCGATAGAGCTTACCTACGAGGAGCTTTTAAAACTTCCTTCCGCGGAGGTTGTTGCTGACTTTCACTGTGTTACCCGTTGGAGCGTCCCGGAAATAGTATGGGAAGGAGTTCTCACAAAAGATATCCTTGAGATTGTAAAACCAAAACCGCCCGCTCAATACGTTCTCGTTCACTGCCTTGAGGGATACACGACAAACGTTCCCGTTGAGTATCTTGAAAAGGAAGACAGCATACTTGCATACAAAATGTTCGGAAAACCCCTGCCGAAGAGACACGGATACCCTTTAAGACTCGTAATACCCCAGCTTTACGCCTGGAAGAGTGCTAAATACGTGTGGGGACTTGAATTTCTAGACCACTTGGTTCCCGGATACTGGGAAGTAAGGGGATATCACCACATAGGAGACCCCTGGAAGGAAGAGAGGTTCTGGGGAGATTAAAATTAAAATTATGATTGTAGGAAAATTTCCCTCCTTAAGACCCCGAAGACTGAGGAGAAACGAGAACATAAGAAGACTCGTAAG
>NZ_JBSLZM010000055.1:0-24690 GCF_056494385.1 Aquifex sp.
GAACGGTTGTTGAGGTTAACGAGGATCTGAGGGACGAACCGGGAATGATAAACGATGACCCCTACGAGGCGGGATGGATAGCTGTTCTTGAGATGAAGGACCCGAGCGAGGTTGAGGACCTGATGACCGCGGAGGACTACGCTGAATACCTAAAAGAGATAGTAGAGGAGGAAAAAGAGGAAGAGGCGGAAATAAAAGAGGAAGAAGAGGAAAGCCCAGAGGAGATTATTGAAAGCCTTGAGAACGTTGACGAAGAAAATCTGGGATACGAGGAAGAAAAGTGAGCTACATTCCCCACTCCGAGGAGGAAGTAAAGAGAATCCTTGAAAAGTTAAAACTAAAGGGTTTAAAGGAGCTCTTCTCCCATATTCCTCAAGAGCTTTTCGCAGAAGATTTTAATCTTCCTAAACCTCACTCGGAAGAGGAGCTGAGAAAGCTATTTGATGAGGTTTGTGAAGAAACTGAACTCCCCCTCTACTTTATCGGAGCCGGAGCTTACGACAGGATAATACCCTCGGTAATATGGCAAATCCTAAACAGGGGTGAGTTTTTAACGCCCTACACACCCTACCAGGCCGAAGCTTCTCAAGGAACGCTTCAGGCGATATTTGAGTATCAATCTCTCATATGTGAACTCACCGGAATGGACGTTGCAAACGCGTCTATGTATGATGGAGCGTCTGCAACCGCAGAAGCGGTTTTAATGGCACGGGCTATAAGGGGAAAGGGAAACACGGTTATTCTTTCAAAAACGTTGAACCCTTTATACAGGGTAGTCGTAAAAACCTACCTAAGGGGATATGAGGACAAGATACTTGAGGTGGGCTTTGCAGAACAGGGAACAACAGACTTAAACGAGCTTGAAAAGGTTTTGAAAGAAAACGAAGTTCACGCTCTCGTTGTTCAATATCCTAACTTCTTCGGTTATATAGAACCCCTAAAGGAGATTGGAGAAATTTCAAAAAAATACGGAGTTCCTCTCGTTGTAGTTGCGGATCCGATAGCTCTAGCCCTGCTGGAACCCCCTTCTTCTTTCGGTGCGGATATCGTCGTGGGTGAGGGGCAACAACTCGGTATTCCTCTCTCCTTCGGTGGACCGTACGTGGGGTTTTTCGCGACGAGGAAGGAATACATTAGGAAGATGCCTGGAAGGCTTGTAGGCATGGGTGAGGACCTTGAGGGAAATAGGGCTTTCACACTCGTTCTCCAGACAAGGGAGCAACACATAAGAAGGGAGAGAGCAACCTCAAACATATGCACAAATCAGAACTTAATGGCACTGGCAAACCTCCTATATATGGTTCTTCTGGGTAAAGAAGGCATAAAAGAGGTTGCTATTCAGAGCCTCTCTAAGGCTTACTTCTTCAAGAAAAAACTCCTTGAGAAGGGTTTTGAAGAGGTCTTTAAAGGTAAGCATCTGTGGGAGTTTCCCGTGAGGCATGAAAACCTCCCCGTGATTTACAGAAAGCTCCTTAAGGAGAAGGTTGTTTTTGGTCTTCCCTTAGACAGGTTTTACGGGAAGCTTGAGAAATCAACGTTGATAGCGGTAACAGAAAAGAGAACGAAAGAAGAAATGGAGAAAGTCTTAGCACTTCTTTAGAATCTCCTTCAGCTTCCTTTTCATCCTTTCGTAATGGGAACCTTTCCAGAAAACAGCCCCGCATTTAGGACATAAGGTGAAATCCTCACCTTCTTCGTAAACTCTTTCGGGAACCTTATCCTTTACCTCTTCCCTGCTTACGCCTACCAGGGGTGATGAGCAGTATGCACATATGTCTAGGGATAGCTCCCTTCTTAGGTTAAAATGCTTTACCACACTGCAGAGCTGGAGCTCAAAATCGTGTCTGGGAACTAGGAAGGCGTTTATACCGAGTTTTGTAAGTTTCTCATACCACCTTCTTGATGTCGTTATGAACACACCGTCGGGTTTTATCTTTGAAAGTTTAACCTCTCCCTTGATTGTATAGGCGGGGTAGCCCAGAAACCTGAGCCACCGAGCAAGTTTATCAAGGTTTTCCTCAAGGTAAAACTTCATTCAACACTTACTTTCCTCCTTGCCTTCAGGTCCTCAAGGAGCTTGTAGTCCTTCTTTATGTCCCTTCCCGCCCTGGTAAGGTATCCACCAACCATTAGGGCATTAGTCATTAACGTAGCCATTCCGTGAAAATCCCTTAAGTTCTGTTCCCTACCCCCGCAAAGTCTTAGCTCCGCTTTCGGATTTGTAAACCTGAACATCGCTATAATCTTTAAGGCTTCCATCACCTCAACGCCCGGAGCGTTCTGGAGAGGTGTCCCCTCTATAGGCATTAGAAAGTTCAGAGGAATTGAGTCAACCTCAAGTTCCCTGTATGTAAGAGCAAGGTCTACCCTGTCCTCGTTCGTTTCTCCCATACCGAATATTCCACCGCTACAGGTTGATAAACCGACCTTTTTTATCCTCTTTATCGTTTCGTATCTGTCTTCCCACGAGTGGGTTGTGACTATGTTCTTGAAGAAGTTCTTTGAACTTTCAAGGTTGTGGTTAATCCTCTTCACACCGGCTTCCTTTAGCTTTCTCAGGCTTTCCTCATCAAGGGTTCCTGCAGAAACGCATACGTTTATGGGAATTTGCTCCTTCTTTATCTCCCTTACCGCTTCCGTAATCCTGTCTACCTCTTGGGGTGTTGCCTGTTTACCGCTTAGAACTATACAATACCTGTTTGCCCCGAACTCAACACCCCTTATCGCACCTTCTACCATCTCATCAACGGGGACGAGGTTATAAACGTTTATGGGTGTCCTGTAATACTTTGACTGGGCACAGAACTTACAATCCTCGGAACAGGCTCCGCTCTTTGCGTTTATTATGGAACAGAACTCAACTTCGTTCTCCGGGAAGAAGTGTTTCTTTATCTTCTGGGCAAGGTGAACGAGGAAAGGAACGTAAATGTCATCAACGTTAAGTATGTAGAGGGCTTCTTCCTTACTCAGGGGCTCGTAATTTATAGCCTTTTCATAAAGTTCATAAAGTTTCTTCTCTACAGCGTCCATACCTACCTCCTTAATAAGTTTTTAAAGACTCATTTGCAAGTCTGTCAGCTTCTTTATTCTCTTCTCTTTTTACCCACTCGTAGCTCACCTTATTAAAGCTTTTCTCAAGCTCTTTTGCTTTCTTGTATAGTTTTTTTAGCTTTTCATCGTTAACCCTAAAGCTTCCTTTCATTTGGTTTATAACAAGTTTGCTGTCCCCTTTAACCTTTAGCTCCCTTACTCCCTTTTTCTTTGCGAGGAGAAATCCCGCTATAAGTGCCAGATACTCCGCTTGGTTGTTCGTTTTTTCCCCTACGGACATCTTAAAAGTATACTTTTTATCTCCTACAAAAAGCACAGCTCCTATTCCGGATTTCCCCGGGTTTCCCTTAGAAGTTCCGTCAAAGTAAAGCGTTCCCTTCATCTTAAATTTCCAGGTCTAATTCGTTATAAACCTTCCATACGTTTTGTCTGTGGAATACGTCATACATCTTCACTTTCTCATAGGGATTTCCCTTAAAGGCTTCTATAACTTCGTCTATAAAGTAACCTTCATCTTTCAGTTTCTTTACTTTATCCCTGACGAGCTTTATGTAATTATAGGTCCAGTCTACCGCGGAAAGGTCAAGGGGGTAGTTGTGCCCGCTAAAAATTATCCTCGGTTTCATCTCCTTAATCCTTTCAAGGGCTTTGAGCCATCCCTTTGAGCTAGCGTTCCTGTCTCCCATGAAGGGGATTCTGTCTTTATAAACGAGGTCCCCGACAAATAATATGTTTCTGTTTTTCCAGAGTATTACGAGGTCCGTATTTGTGTGTGCCGGCTTCATAGCGTATATAACGAACTCTTCATTTCCCACCTTTAGAACTTTTTTATCCTTCACCGTTATATCCGGGGGAACCAGTTCAACCCCTTTAAGGATGTCCTTAAAAATCTTTTTTTGGGTTTCAAGAACCTGGTGAGCTTCACCCGAATCGTAAACTTCTTTAAGTTTTATATGTCCTATAATCTTAGCCCTTTCCTCCTTAAATGCCTTCGCTCCATACCAGTGGTCAAGGTGGTAATGGGTAACGATCAGGTAAAGTATGGGTTTTTTTGAAACCTTTTTAAGCTCCTTTATAAACTCTCTTGCAAGTATATGATTCGTTAAGGAATCAATAACCACCCATCCCTCTTCAGTGAGAACACCGTAAGCGTTTGATATAAAGCCTCTATTTTCCTTTGAGGGAAGTCCGTCATGTCCCCTCACCATATAGAGCTTTTCTTCAACCTTTATGAGGTTCATGGAAAAAGAGAAGAATACAACTAAAAGGATAAGTATGAATAACCTTTTCATATTTCCACCCCCTCCAATAATTTATTCATATTTTTAAAATTCTCATTGAGTTTAGTAAATCAAGAAAGACCTTTGCGTAATAAACGTTTGATATAAAGCTCGCTATCGTTCCTATTGCGAGTGTTGTCGCAAAGCCCTTAACCGGACCGCTTCCGAACTGAAAGAGTATAACTGAAGCGACGAGAAGGGTAACGTGGGTATCCCAAACCGCACTGAGTGTTCTCTTGAAACCGAGGTCTATAGCCTTGGATAAGGTGTTTCCGAGTTTTAATTCCTCCTTTACCCTTTCAAATATTAAGACGTTCGAGTCTACAGCTATACCCATGTTGAGGATAATTCCCGCTATTCCGGGAAGCGTTAATGTAGCTCCGAGAATGCCCATTCCCGCAAGGAGAAAAAGAACGTTGAGAAGTATAGACAGGTTCGCGGTTATACCCGCGGTTTTATACCGAGCAATAAGTATAAGGGAAAGTAGTATTATGCCCACTATCCCCGCCTCTATACCTTGCTCTATAGCATCTTTGCCGAGGGAAGGCCCTACAACCTTTTCCTGTAAAAACTTAAGGGGTGCGGGTAGGCTTCCCGTTCTCAGGATTAAAGCCAGGTCCCTTGCCTCTTGAGCGGTGAAGTTACCCGTTATCTGTCCCCTATCGGATATCTTGCTCCTTATTACCGGTGCGGATACTACCTTATTGTCAAGAACTATAGCGAGTCTTTTCCCTATGTTCTTTTCCGTAAACTCCCCGAACTTTTCTGCAGCTTCGCTTTTCAGTTCAAAGTTAACCGCCGGTTGACCAAGCTCGTCAACACCTACGTATGCGGTTTTTAAGTCCTTACCCGTTATTACGGGAACCTTCTCAAGTAAGAACCATTCATCACCTTCCCTTGAGGGAAGTATTTCGGTATCCCCGGTTAACTTCTTTTCAAGCTCTTTCTTTGACGGAGAAGAATCTACCACGAGTCTCAGTTCAAGGGAAGCGGTGCTTCCTATTATCTTTTTAGCCCTTTCAACGTCAAGAAAACCAGGAAGGTCAACTATTATCCTGTATTTCCCCGCTCTACTCACTATGGGTTGAGTTACACCGAGCTTGTCAATACGGTTCCTTATTATCTCTATGCTCTGGTTTACTATACTTTCCTTTAATTGGGATATATACTTTTCCGTAAACCTAACGTAGAGCTTATCGCCTCTTTCCTCAAAAATAACGTTGGGATTAAGCTTATATACTTTTTCCTTTATTTTTTTACCCTCTTTTTCATCAAGGAGTTCAATCACCACGCTATTATCCTTAACGTAAACGTCAAGGATGTTAAAATCCTTGAGGGCTTCCCTTATTCTTCTCGCCAGGCTTTCATACTCTCTTTTCAGAGCAACGTCAAAGTCTGGCTCAAGGACAAACTCTATCCCCCCCTTCAGGTCAAGACCAAGGTTTATAGGATACTTATAAACTGCATAGAGGGAGAGTAGTGTAAGGACTACTAAACCAAGCAGGTGAAGATATACGTTCTTTTTCATAAGGAACATTTTAACGTTAAATTTTTACTTCTTTCCAATAGACCCATCTGTTATGGAAAGATTTAATATGACTTTCATCATAAAATGTTTTACGAATCGGAAGATAATTAGACTGACATGTCAGTCCAAACACGGGAGAAACTTCTCAAAGCCGCAAAAAAGGTTTTTGCAGAAAAAGGTTTTTACAACGCCCAGATATCCCACATAATAGACGAGGCTGGGGTAGCAAGGGGTACCTTCTACATTTACTTTAAAGGTAAGGAAGAGATATTTAAAGAACTTCTCAAAGAGGTTATATTTGAGCTTAAAAAGAGGATAAAGGTTATAGACGTAAAAAGGGATCCTATTGAACAGCTTAAAGAGAACATAATAAGCGTAATTGATTACGCCCTTCGGGAAAAAGAGCTTGCACAAATTGTTTTAAACAAAAACTGTGACCCTGGACTCTTTTCGGTGGTTGACGAGTTCTTTGAAGAGGTTAGGAAGACGGTAAAGCGTTCCCTTGATAAGGGAATTTCCTTAGGAATAATAAGGGACGTAAATACAGAGATACTCTCTTACGCACTCGTCGGAGCGCTAAAGGAAGTGATAAGGGGACTTATCGGAGGGAGGGATATACCTCCCGAGGTAGTGGCGGAAGAGATAATAAATATCGGTCTTAAGGGAGTCCTTATAAAAGAGGGGGGTAGAAGCTATGGAAGTAGTTCAGCACTACAGGGCATACAGACCGAGGCCCATAAAGAAGGAAGAGAGGGATAAAGTTACAATTGTTTTCGGGGGGCTTACCTGGAAGCATGAAAGGTTAATCCAGGGTGCCCTTGAGAATGCCGGATACAGGGCCAAACCCCTCCCTCAGATAAAGAGGGTAGACCTGGACATAGGAAAAGAGTATATAGACACAGGAGCATGCTGTCCCACGACGTTTACGGCGGGAAATCTCGCAAGGTTCTTAATGGAAACCGAAAAAAAGGAGGGAAGGGAAAACCTTAAAGAGAAGTATGCCTTTGTAACTATAGGGGCGTGCGGTCCTTGTCGGTTTGGGCAGTATCATGAATCCTACGAAAGAGTTCTTGAAGGGCTTAATTTAAGGGAGTTCCGCATATTCTTACTTGACCTTCTCCGGCTTGAACAGAACGAAGGAGGAATAGAGATAACCATTCCCCTTACCCTGAACCTTATTCACGCCATGTTCATAGGAGACCTTCTTACGGATATGGAGTATGCGACGAGACCTTACGAAAAAGTCCCTGGAGAAACGGACAGGGTGATGAAGGAAAGTGTAGAGGTGCTTTACGAAGCTATTAAAAGGAGACCTACCAAAGGGAAAAAGTGGAGTTCTTTCCTTTGGCATATAACGACGGACTACTACGTAAAGGCATTAAAGGAAGTTATGAAGCTCTGGGAAGAGATTGAGGTTGACAGGTTGAGGGTAAAACCGAAGGTTAAGATAACTGGTGAGTTCTGGCTTCAGACTCACGAGGGGGACGGAAACTACAACATAAAGAGGTGGCTTGAAAGGGAAGGTGCAGAGGTAATACCACCCCCGGTAGCCATATGGATGGACTACCTCCTTCACATGTTTCTCTGGAGACTTGAAGAAAATAAGGAGTTTACCGATAAGTATTATCTTAAGAAACTTGCTGTAAAAACGATAATAAAGCTTTATCACTTCGTTTACAACAAACTCAGGAAGGCTCTCAACAACGTTCCGAATGAACTTCCTCCTCAGGAAAAACTCAGGGAACTTGCAAGACCGTATTTCCACTACCTCCTTGCGGGAGGTGAGGGTTTCATGCTTATAGGAAAAGCCCTTTACGCCCACTTGAACAAACACGCTCATATGATTTGTGAGCTTTCACCCTACGGATGTATGCCCAACACAATGTCCATAGGAGCCATGCAGGCGGTTTTAGGAAAACACCCCGACCTTCTTTACGCACCCATAGAGGTTAAAGGGGACTCAGAGGTTCACGCACTCTCCCGCTGTCAGATGATACTAACGGAAGCAAAGAAAAGGGCGGTAAGGGAGTTTGAAGAGGTGATGGAAAAAACGAAGCTTACCGAGGAAGATATAAGAAATTACGAGGAGGAACATCCGGAGCTTAAAAAGGCAACTTACAAAATTCCCCACTACGGATACGCCGGAACAGCTGCAAACTACGTTATGCATATTGCAAAGCTTATGGGGAGGGTCTAAACATGCTTATCTTAGGCCTTGACGTAGGTTCAACAACTTGTAAATACGTTTTACTAAACGAGAGAGGAGAGATAATAGACAAGGCTTACGAAAGACATAACACTAAACAGGCTGAAAAGGTTCTTGAGTTTCTGGAAAGAATTGAAGAAAAACATGGATTTAAGGCGGGAAGAGACCGCGTATACATTACGGGTTCGGGTGGAGGAACGATAGGGGAGTTCATAGGTGCTAGGTTCGTTCAGGAAGTAGTCGCTGTCGCAACTGCAGTTGAGAAACTACATCCGGAGGTTCGCTTTGTATCCGAGATAGGCGGGGAGGATATGAAAACCATTTTCTTTAACGGAGATGGAGATAAGAAGACTAGACAGGTGTTTATGCAAAGTGCCTGTGCCGGCGGGACAGGAAGCTTCATAGAAAAAGCAGCACGAAAACTAGGCATCCCTCCGGAAGAGCTTTCTCGTATGAGATACGAAGGGTATCAAATTCATAAAGTTAGTTCAAAGTGCGGTATATTCGCAGAGGCGGACGTAAACACCCTGGTAAAGGCGGGTGTTCCCAAGGAAGAAATAATAGCTAGCCTATTTGAGGCCGTTGTTTACCAGAACCTTGCGGTTCTCACAAAAGGAAACACTCCACGGCCTTACGTTCTTCTTCTGGGAGGTCCTAACCTCTTTTTCAAGGGACTTCAAGAGGCATGGAGACACCACTTAAAAAAGCTTTGGGAGGAAAGAAACGTTCCCCTTCCCGAAGGAAAGGAACCCGATGAGTTGATAATCGTCCCCGAGAATGCCCTCTACTACGCAGCCCTCGGGTGTGCCTTCACGGCACTTACGGAACCGAAAGAAAACGGTTTATACAAAGGTAAAGATAAACTAAAGTGGTGGATAGAGGAAGGTCAATACGAGCAGAAAAAGAAAGAAGGGAGAAAGGGATTATGGAAAACTAAGGAGGAGCTTGAGTCATTCAGGAAAGTTTACGAACCCCAAGTTTTCGCATACAAAAACAGGAAGCCTTACCAAGGTGAGATAAAGGAGGTCGTAATAGGCTGTGATTTCGGTTCAACAACTGCAAAAGCGGTTTGTATAAATAGAAATAAGGAGATACTTTTTTCCGTCTACACCTTAAGCAAAGGTAATCCCATAGAGGATGCAAAGTATTTATTCAGAAAGATAAGAGAAAGAATAGGTGATGCTAAGGTTCTTGGACTGGGCGTTACTGGGTACGGGAAGGATCTACTAAAGGATATTCTCGGTGCAGATGTAGCTATCGTTGAGACCGTTGCTCACGCAACTGCGGGGCTTCACTTCTTTCCCGATGCGGACTGCATATGTGACGTTGGAGGGGTAGACGTAAAGATAATCCTCATTAGAAATGGGGCGGTCGTTGACTTTAGGCTAAACTCTCAGTGCTCTTCGGGGAACGGAGCGTTCCTCCAGGGTGTTGCGGAGAGGTTCGGTATTCCCCTTGAAGAAATTGCAGAAAGGGCCTTCAAAGCCCAGGCCATGCCCGAACTCACGATGGGGTGTGGTGTTTTCCTCCAGAGCGATATAGTTAATCAACAAAGAAAGGGATGGAATGCTGATGAAATACTCGCAGCACTATGCTGGGTTCTCCCCCAGAACGTATGGATATACGCAGGAAACATAACGAACTTCCAAAACGTAGGTAAGAAGATAATCCTCCAGGGAGGAACCCACAGGAACCTTGCTGTAGTAAAAGCTCAGGTTGACTTTTTGAGGACAAAGATTCCAAATGCAGAGATAGTTGTTCACCCCTACTCGGGGGAAGCCGGGGCAATCGGAGCTGCGTTAATAGCCCTTGAACATTATGAAAGGACAGGTAAAACCTCTTTCAGAGGATTTGAAACTATTGAAAACTTGGAGTATAAAACGACTACATCTGAAGAAACCGTGTGTAAGTGGTGCCCCGTTGAGTGTAAGAGAACGTTCATAGACGTGAAACTACCCGGAGGAAAGGGAAGACCTTGGTCAAAAGTTCCCCTGCCCGAAGGATGGGTAAGAATTATCGTAAACAACGCATGTCCTAAGGGCCTTGTTGAAGACAGGAACGAGCTAAAGGTCGTAAAAGAGGAGATGGAAAAGATGAAGAAGAAGTTCCCGAGCGTGGCTCAGTTTGTCCAGAAGGAAGCTTTCAACACAAGGGTGGAGGTGTAATATGCTTCTTTTAAAAGTTTTTAGAAAAAGAACCGCCTCCGGCGGTGATAGAAAAAAGGAACGAGAAAACATAAAAGTTGGTATCCCGAAGTTTTTAAACATTTGGTCAACACACCGGTTCTGGATAGGCTTTCTTAAATCCCTCGGGATAAAACCGAAGAATATCGTTTTTAGTTCGGATACTTCCGAGGAACAATACAGGGAGTTCGGAAAAGGAAGGATAGGTATGGACTCCTGTTATCCCGTTAAGGCCCTGGCAGGACACATAGGAGAGCTTCTTACGAAGAAAATAGATATACTTCTCGTTCCCATGATTTACTCCCTTCCCTCTTTCCTTAGGGGACACGTCGTAGACTCCCTTTCATGCACAAGGGTCGCAATGGCACCCGAAAACATAAAAGCGGGATTTACAAAGGAGGAGAACGTATTTGAAAAGCTCGGTGTGAAATACGTATCACCCTTTGTGAGCTTTGCGGAACCACACCTTCTTCCTAAACAACTTTACGAAGCCTTTAAAGACGTTTTGAATGTTAGCTACAAAGAGGTTGAAAGAGCAGTAAAAGACGGGCTTGAGGAGCTTGAGAGGTTTAACAAAAAGATGAGAAAAAAATCAAGGGAAATCCTTGAGTGGTGCGCAAAGGAGAACCACCCTTGTATACTTATACTCGCAAGACCCTACCATATGGACCCGGGGATAGGACATGAGATAGACGTAGAGTTTCAAAACTGCGGTTATCCCGTTGTATGGGGTCAATATTTACCCATAGACGAGGATATACTTGATTGGCTCTTCGGAAAAGAGGTTGAAGAAGGGGTTATAAAGTCTCCCTTTGATATCTCCGACGTCTGGATTTCCTCCTATAGCGCAAACACGAACGAGATAATATGGGGTGCTAAGTTTGCGGCAAGGTTTCCTTGGATAACTGCCGTAGTTAGACTCTCAAGTTACGAGTGCGGTATGGACCAGCCTACTTACACACCCGTTCAGAAAATCGTTGAAGCCTCGGGAACCCTTTACTTTAAGTTCGGTGACCTTGACGAAACAAAGCCATCGGGAAGCGTAAAGATAAGGGTTGAGACAATAGACTACTACGTGAAAAAGTACTCAAAAGAGATAATAGAGAGAAAGTTAAGAAGACTTGACCCCGGAAGAATGCCCGAAAGCTTCAAGAAAATCCTTTATAATCAATTGACATGAGGTTAAAAAAACTGCCCATAAGAAGAAAGATGCCTATGGACCTTCCCTACATAGAAAAGCTCTTTAGGGAAGAGGTGGGGCTTGACATTAAAGAGCACAAAGACAAGGGAGAAGTTATATCCGAAACCGTTGTAGAGATATACGAGGAACTACTAAGAAAAGGCATAGAGAACGCGAACTACAACGGTAGGGATTACCTCTCTTACAACGACTTACCCATAACCGAAGACCTTGAAAGGAATATAAACAGGTTCATCCAGGACAGGGGAGAAGAGGTATTAAAGGCCTTTATAGACTATCTTACAGAACTTGAGGAAGAGCTGTTAAAGATTCAGGAAGCACTCCCTCCCCTTGATGAGGAGCTTCATAAAAAGAAAGGGGATATTCTGGGTGGAATAATGTTAACCTTTGCAGAAGTTGCAAAAATGATAAACGGGGAAAGAAAGCTTTACGCAGAAACAATACCCGTAACGAGGGAAGTTCTGAGGAGCATGATTTAAAAGCTCATGCTCTTCAGCTCCTCTATCCACTGTTGAAATTCTTGAGCCATTGATGGGTGGTTATACTTCATCGCCTGTTTTATCCCCTCTTCAAGAACTTCTATAGCTTTCTGGAACTCTCCAAGTTCTTCATAACATTTTGCAAGCGTTCTGTAAGCAGCTCCTTCATCTTCTTGAAGTTCCAGATATCTCGTTAAGTGCTTAATAGCATTTTCATAATCCTTAACTTTGTAATACTCAAGACCCAAGGAGTAATGAACCATCGGATTGTCCGGACTCTTTTCAAGGAGCTGTTTAAAGTAATCTATCCTGTTCATTTGCAACCTCCTTAAGGATTTCAGAAAGACTTACGGGCCTGTATCCGTTCCACTCAACGTTTACGTTATAACAATTTATCCCAACTTCCCTACAACCGCACCTTATACCTTTCTCATTCCAGTGAACGTGTCCGTGAATTAAAAGCTCACAACCTTCCTTGAAGTATATCTCCCTCACAAGCTCCTGCCTTTCGGGATAACGTTTGGTAAGGGGGTCAAGGGCAGGGTAGTGGGAAAGGAGAATCCTGACACCATCGTATTCAATAACTGTGTAAAACTCGTAAATTTCGTCAAAAAACTCCTTTAACCTTTCCTTTTTCCTGTCGTGATTCCCCATAACCAAAACTTTTTTTACCGGAAGCTCTTTCCAGATTTTTAGGTATCCTCTCTCATCGTTAAAATGCCAGGTGAAGTCCCCTAGGTGAAATATGACGTCTCCTTCTTTTATGGTCTCGTAAAGGTTTTTAAGTATAAAAGACTCAAATCCTTCAAATCTCACCTTAGGGTTTAGGTTCACTATGTTTTCATGGTAGAAGTGAGTGTCAGAAATGAAGTACACCATAAGTTAATAATTTAGAAAGGGCCTCCCGGGCGGGAGGCCAAAAAAACATAGGGGGAGGGAGGGGGAGGGAGGGAGTTTCTAAACTTCTCCGCAACCCCTCATTTTTTGTTGCTAATTACATTATAAAAATCTTTTTCATTTGTGTCAAGTCAAATTACTTTGCATCGCTAAACTTAAGCAATGTCCTTAAGATGTGCCATATACCGCTTTCTTTAACTCCCGTTGAATCAAGAGCTTTTAGTTCTTCAAGGGAGTTACCGCCGTTTGAAATACCAAAGGGTTTATCAAAAACGTCCCTTCCGTATACGAAAGCTTGAGCCTTAACTATTCGGTAATACTGCTTATTTATTCCCAGTGCCCTTGCTTCACTCGGCAGAAAGAGCTCCGGCTTTATATATCCATGTTCGTCAAGGTAATTAATAAGCTCGGGATTTGTGATTATGTTCTCTTCGGGCGAAAGAACGGCTGATATCTTATCTTTGTCCTTACTAATTCTGGTAAGTATTTCCTCGTTGCTCCTGAAATGGTCTCCTCCTGCCGTAAGAGCGAAGTAAATCTGGTATTCACCTTTCGCGAGCTTCACGAGTTCCTTCAGGTTTGGACCCATATTTGCATTCTTAATATGCTTGTAGTTCCAGTCCTTTATATTTCTTACCGTAAGGTTATAGTCCTGTTCCATCCACCCTCCCTTTCCGGGAACTTTTCTCCAAAACGTAAAGGTCCCATCAACAGTTCCGCCTATGCCTCCGTGACAAGCTATACAGAACTTACTCTCTTGAATAGTTTGAGGACGCAGTTTTCCATTTTCATCTTCTATAAAGGCTCTCATTTCCCAATATCCCGAAACGTTAAAAAACCTTCCCTTATCCCAGAAAAAGTTTTCCTCTTCTTCTTCCCCTTCCCTTACATCCGCATAAGCGAGCTTTTTCATATACCTCATTTCCTTTATTCTCAATGATTTAAAAGATATAGTGTTTTTCGGGTCAAGGTAGTAAAGGGGATGGGCAAACTCAGTTCCCGGAGGATACTGATAAGTTATAACACGAATGTCTTTCGCATCACCTTCGTAATAAGCCGGCAGATAGAAATCCCCTACTTCGGTCCCGGAACATAGTTTTCCCACCTGAACGCCCTTTACGGCGCACTCAAGTATTGCAAGATTTTTCTTATAGGTTTCCTTATCAAACTTACCGTCTTTAGTTCTGAATTTTTTAGGGAGTCTTATAAACGTAGAGTCTATTCTTCCGTTTGTGGGGAAAAATCCCGGGAAAGGCTTCCACTTGAATACCCGCCACCCCGTATAATTTCCATTTTCGTCCAAAACAAAACCTTCGTTATCAAGATTAACAAGCTTATAAGAACCGTTTTCATAGCTGTAGATAGGAGGTATATCGGGGAAGTATTCAAGATTCCCCTTTCCCCTGTTGTTGTAAGCTTCCGCCCAGTTACTCATTCTTATCCAGCTCCATATTTCTTCATCGGAAGGTTCGGGGATGTGACCTATTGTGAGTTCCTGCTTAACAGCGTTAAGCCACGGATTACCCAACTCTTTAATTTCTTCGGGAAAATCATAGACGAGTTGTAAATCGTAGTCTTCAACTTCGTTAGCGTAAGGTGTGTTTGCCTTTGTGTGGCAGACGTAACAAGGGTTTGCTATAGCTCTTCCTTGTTTGACTATACCCGTATCCGTATAGCACTCAAGAGGTATGTTCGGTTCTGGATTGTAATTCTGAGTTTTAGTTTCAATTATTTCCTCCTTCGAAACATCTCCTCCGCAAGAAAAAAGAACTAAAGGAAGTATAAACATAAAAGTGTTCCTTTTTAACATTTTCATTTACCTCCTTTTTTTGAAGTCTAAATAAGTATTGAAACTTAATTTCAAATTATAACAAAATGATTAGAATCATACTTGAATTTTTAAAAAGCCGTTTTAATGGGCTTTTCACTTGTAAATTTATTAAACAGCCTTTATATTTTAATTCACAAAACCTTTTTGGAGGAAGAGGTAATGTACTACGTTGCTCAAGTTATTCGTAACGAGTGTTCAAAATACAACTGTAAGCAGTGCACCCTCTTCTGTCCCGAGCCAAATACCCTGATGTATACAGATGAAGGGCATCACGCTTACGTTAATACTTTGAGATGTAAGGGTTGTGCTTTGTGTGTTTATGTGTGTTCGGACCTTTTAAAGCGTGATTCTATTGAAATGGTTTACGCAGAAAACAGGGACGTCGCGGGAGTAAGGTAAGGAGGTAAGGTATGGCAAAGTTAGGTCCTTCGGGGTACTCCCCGTATCCCGTTGCTGTTACCGAGGGTGTTCTAACACCTCCACCCGGTAAAGCTTTAATGTTCAACGAAATAGTAGATGAAGAGATAGCTATGAGGGAAGCCGCAAAGGCTATGCTAACTAGGGACAACCCGACAATATTCCCGGGACCTCAGGTTCTCTACGCGTGGAACGAAGAAGCAAAGAAGAAGGCAAGGCTCGTAAGGAAGATGGCGGAAGTTCTCGGGGCGAAAATCATTCCCATGTACGACTACAGACCCAAGTATCCCAAGATTGACCCCGAGAAGGAGATAAATCCCAACCATCCAAACCTTACAATATGGCACAACAAAATAAAGGCATGCATATTCATAGGTGTTCATTGCCATTACGCTAACGTTGCACTCAAGATAATAAGAGCAGAAACAGACTGCTTCACCATAGCTATGTGCAGTATGGCGGGTCACGAAGATGCGATGATAACACTCAGAGACCAACACTCGGAAGACCTTGAGAAGTTTATAAGAATAGCGGAAGAAGTAAAAAGAGAGCTCGGTAAATGAGGTTTAGCTCATATTTCCATCGGAGGGTAAAGGTTTAAATTTAAGGAAAAGTTTTAAAAGGAGGTGTATTATGGCACAACAAGTTAAGACCGAGAAGGTCAGATATAATAGAATGGGGCAGCGTATAGTATCCCCTGATTACCTTCTCTTTGAAGCTCCTAGAACGAAACACTTCATAACCGGTTCCGAAGCTGTAAAGGAAGCGGCAAAGAGGGCAAGCGTTGACGCATCAATCTCTTACCCCATAACTCCCCAATCCGAAGCGGCACACATGCTCGGAGAACTGTGGAGGGAAGGGTATATAGGCGTTTACTTCAGGGGTGAGTCGGAATTCGGTGTTATGTCAGAAGTTGCCGGATGTGCAATGGCCGGAGCAAGAACGATAACGACTACCTCCGGACCCGGAACACTCAGAGCTATGGAACTCTTCCCGATGTGGGCAGGTTCAAGACTTCCCATACAACTCGTTCTTATGGCTAGAGGTATAAACTCTCCCCTATCAATACAGCCAGATAACCTTGAAATGTATTTCCTGCTTGATACGGGATGTATGATATGGCACGCTGAAACGGCCCAAGAGCTATTTGATATGATAATTGCGGGTTTTGTTGTAGCTGAACAGCCCGACGTTCACGTTCCCATAATAACCGCAATAGACGGTTTCTTTATATCTCACACGAGGGAAGCGGTTTACCTGCCTCCCGAAGATATAGCACTGCCTCCTTACGACCCTTATAAGGCACCCATGCCTCCCATAGATATGGAAATGCCTCCCGGAAGGTTCATGAGAGACCCATTCGTAATGAAATCAAACTACATCTCTTACGCAACTCACGCAAGCTGGCAATTTGAGGTAAGGGCTGCAATAGAAAGGTCCAGACCTTACGCAAAACACTACCTCAGGGGACTTGTTGAACACTTCGGAGACCCCGAAGGAGAGGTTCTCTTTATAGCAAGCGGAACAGCTGCGGCACAGGCTAAGGAAGCCACTCAGATACTCATACACGAAGAAGGCATAAAGGCAAGAGTTCTCAGAATTAAAACCATAAGACCCTTCCCGACCGAAGAGGTAAGGGAAGCGGTAAAAGGTGCTAAATACATATTCATCCCTGAGTTTAACGTCATTGGATGGCTTGAAAGGGAAGTAAAAAGAGCTCTATACGGATATACTGACATTCCCATATTCGGAACACCAAGAGTAGGTGGTGGTATGACAATGCCTCCTGAGTTTATCGTTCAAGAAGTTCTAAGACTTATTGGTAAGGAGGTGAAACATGTCGGTTAAGATATTTAAGATTAATGAAGATTTAAAAGAGTTTATGCCCCAGGAAATTGTTGACCTTGAAGAGAAGGCAACTTGGGGCAATCCCAAGAGGGGAGTAATGGACCTCCCCTACTCAAAAGAGCTTATAGAGGAACACTCCCTCTGTGCGGGATGCCCCGAATCGGCCGCATTCAGATACATCCTTGCTTCCCTTCCCAACCCCGAGGATACGGTAATAGTTAACTCTACGGGATGCACATCTCTTGTATTCCCACACATAGCACTCCATACGGTTCACCCCCTCTTCGGAAACCAGAACTCGGTAGCTTCCGGAATTAAGAGGGTTCTTGAGTGGAGGTTCCCCGATAAACCGAAGGATGTTGTAGTTATAGCGGGTGACGGAGCTACCATAGACATAGGTCTTGACTGTACCCTTCAGTCCTTCTTCAGACAAGAGAAGATAACGACGATATGTTTTGATAACGAGGTTTACGCAAATACGGGAGGACAAGACAGCGGTGCAACTCCCAGAGGAATGGAGTTCAAGATGGCACCCGGAGGAAAGCAGTGGGATAAGGTTCCTATGTGGCAGCTTGCGATAGACTCCGGTTGTCACTACGTAGCAAGGCTAACGGTTTCATCACCCAAGAAGGTTGAACAGGTTGTTAAGAAAGCTATATACGTAGCTAGGGAAGTAGGACCTACATACATCCACCTATACACACCTTGTATCCTTGAGATAGGTCTCAACTCGGACCAAGGTCTTTGGGAAATGAGACAAAGGGACAAGGAAAGGTTCAAGTTCTTTGAATACATGACCGATGAGGCTAAGGAAGTTATAGAAAGGAAGAAGAAGGAGGGACTGTTATGAGTCAGCCCGTGAGGAGAAGAATTAACGTAAGAATGCCCGCCATCGGTGGGCAGGGCGCGGTTTCCGCTGCCCACATTATGGCAACTGCTGCTGACCACGCCGGTTATTACGCAGTTTCTAATCCCTTCTACGGTGCTGAAAAGAGAATGGCACCTTCGGAAAGTTACGTAAGAATAGGTATAGAACCCATATACGACAGGGGAGAGGTTGTATACCCGGACGTTATAATGGTTTTCCACTCTCAGGTTATAACGATGGGTAAATCCTACACGATGCCCTTCTACTCCGGTATAAAGAGGAACGGATTAATCATAATAAACGCGGAAGAAGACCTACTTTCTGAGGAAGATAAAGCTTTTCTTGAGGAGAGGAACGTAAAGATATTTAACTTCTCCGCAACGAAATTTGCAGTAGAGATTGCAGGAACTGAACTCGCAACCAATATGGCTATGATAGGTGCCTTCTTCGGAATAACCCAGATAGTCGGAATGGAATCTATAGAAGAAGGTATAAAGGCAAGATTCCTTAAGAAGTTTGTTGCATCCGGTGGTACAGCATCTCTTGACTCCGCAATAGAAAGGAAGTTTAAGAAAAAACTTGAACTCATAGAAAAGAACATAGCTACCGCCAGGGCTGCTTACGAGTTTGCAAATCAGTGGGCTAAAGAACAAGGAATAGAACCCTGGCTTCCCAAACCGGAGGTTGCCCTACAACAGGCTTAAATTTCTTTTTTTCTCTCTCTTAATCTTTTATTCCCAAGTAATAAAAGAGTTTTGGTGATTCTCCTTCTATTACCTTTCCTTTATCCGGGATTATGTTTAGGGGAACCGCCCTGAGCCCTACCATATCTGCAGCCTTTAGATGGTAGTTTAGCATTTCACATCTTTTTGGGTTTATCTCCTTATCGTCAAGCTTTCCGGTCAGAACCTCATCAAGGGACTTTTGAGGATTTTCCGAGCAAACTATGTAATAAGCTTTCTTTAAGTTTTCCTCCCCCCAACCTTTGAAAGGTATAACAAATACGTAAATCCTTAGTTTATCAAGGTGGTCCCTCAACTTTTTCCACTCCCTCCTACAGTGGGGACAATCGGGATTCACAAAAACTATTAACTCCTTACTACCATTTCCAACGATTACAGCCTTATCGAGCGGAAGCTCTTTAACTTGTTGTTTTATAAGCTCTTCGTAGAGAGAAGCAAATGCGTATAGGAATAAAACCGTTAGGATACCAAGGAGCCCGAGCATATTTCCTTTATTTTATCCTTAACTTCTTCTATTATCCAGTCGGGAGTTGAAGCACCTGCGGATATTCCTACTTTCTTTACACCCTTGAACCACTCGGGAGAAAGCTCGTCGGCTGTTTCTATATGATAGGTTTTCGGGTTAAGTTCCTTTGATATCTGGTATAACCTTCTTGTGTTTCCGCTATTTTTACCGCCTATTATTATCATTACGTCAACTTCAGGGGCCAGTTTTTTAACGCTTTCTTGCCTGAGGGAAGTTGCGTTACATATTGTATTTATAACCTTTACCTCTTTTACCCAGAGGGCTATTTCTCCCACAACCTCTTTAAAGAATTCTTCGTTCTGAGTTGTCTGTGCAACTATACCAACCTTGTCGTGTTTTATGGCTTCTCCTATATCCTCAATTGTCTCAACAACTATTCCTTTTCCGTTGCATGCCCTGAGGTATCCCAGGGTTCCTATAACCTCCGGGTGATTTTTCTCGCCGACAAGAACAACGAAATATCCTTCCTTCGTAAGTTGGCATACCGCTTCGTGGACAGCCTTAACGTAAGGACAGGTAGCATCTATCACCCTGAGCCCTTTTCTTTTTAACTCTTCCTCTCTTTCGGGCGGTATTCCGTGGGAACGAATTATTACCGTATCCCCTTCCCTGAACTCCTCGCCGTTGCTTGGGAAAACACCGAGGCTTTTTAGCCTATTAACCTCCTGAGGGTTATGTATAATGGGTCCAAGGGTGTAAACCCTTCCCTTTGCTTCCTTTAAACTCTCTTCCGCAAGTTTTACAGCTCTTTTTACACCGAAACAGAATCCGGCGTGTTCTGCAACGAGTATCTCAACCATGCTAAAAGCATATAAACCCGTGTTTGAGATGTCAATGAGAAAAGTCGCACCTAAATTTTATGAAAGAGGGAGGTGTATTTATGATAAAAGAGGTTATTGTTGAGAAAATAGTAAACAAGATAAACGAGGGGCACCCCGAAAAAATCGGTATTGAGCTCCCGAACGGAAAGAGAATTCCGGAAGGAGAGGTTAAACACCTTGTTCGTTTTAAAAATTGGGATGCCTTTAGTTATACACTTAGAGACCCCGAGATGGGATTCGGAGAGGGTTACATGAAAGGAGATATAGACGTAGAGGGAAGCCTTGAGGAGGTTATAAAAAGGGGAATGAAGATATTCAGGGATACGGAAAAGGGAGAGAATCTGTTTAGTATCCTCAGACATATACCCCTATTTAGAACCTATAGAGACGAGAAAAACGTTAAACACCACTATGACCTCGGGAACGACTTTTACAAGCTATGGCTTGATGAGAGTATGACTTATTCGTGTGCTTTCTTTGAGAACCCGGAGATGAGTATTGAGGAAGCGCAGAGTCTAAAAAGGAGGATAATTTTTGAGAAACTCCGTTTAAGGGAAGAGGATAGACTTCTTGACATAGGTTGTGGATGGGGTTCAATAATCCTCGAAGCGGGAGAGGTTTACGGGGCAAACGCCGTCGGTATAACTCTCTCGGATAATCAGTACGAATACGTAAGGGAAAAGATAAGGGAAAGAGGGCTTGAGGGAAAGGTTGAGGTTTATAAAATGCATTACAAGGACTTACCGAAACTAGGAAGGAAGTTTAACAAGGTTGTATCGGTAGGTATGTTTGAACATGTAGGTAAGGAAAACTACAGGTTATTTTTTGAAACAGTTTACAAAGTTATGGAAGACGGTGGCCTTTTTTTACTCCACACAATAGGTAAGTTTCACCCAGACACTCAAAGCAGGTGGATAAGGAAGTATATATTCCCCGGAGGTTATCTCCCTTCCATATCTGAAATAGAGGAAAGCTTAAGGGGTCTTGAGTTTTTCCTTATTGATTTGGACAACTGGAGAATGCATTACTACTGGACCTTACAAAAGTGGAAGGAAAGTTTTTTAAAAAACGTTGATAGAGTGAGGGAAATGTTCGGTGAACGTTTTGTTAGAATGTGGGAGCTTTACCTGACCTCTGCTGCAGTATCCTTTCTCATAGGTTCAAACTACGTTTTCCAAATACTTTTATCAAAAGGTGTTAAAAACGATTATCCCGTAATAGAGAGAAGGTTTATTGAAGGCTCGTTAAAAGAGCCTGTTTTTTAGAGGGGAGTAGCTTCTTCTGTGTATTTCAGTCACCTTTCCTTTTTCAATAAGTTCCATATGTTTCTTCGTTGGATATCCCTTGTTTGAAACAAAGTCAAACTCTGGGTATATTTTGTGGTAAATTTCCATAATTTTATCTCTTATAACCTTTGCAACTATTGATGCACAAGCACAGGAGAGGCTTTTCTAATCCCCTTTTACGAGGGGTATACAGTTAACACTCTCAAGTCTTACGTGATCCGTTATTACTACGTCGTAATGGTGTTTTAGGTCCTCAAGGGCTCTTTTCATCGCAAGTTTTGTCGCTCGAAGTATGTTTATCCTGTCTATAACGACACTGTCAACTACCGCTGTTCCGATTGCTAAAGCCCTATTCTTAATTTCTTCGTATGCCTCTTCTCTTTCTTCTTTTGTGAGTTTTTTGGAATCTCCCTTTATAAAGGGCTTTGTAAAGGGTGGAAGTATTACCGCAGCGGCAACAACGGGACCCGCAAGGGGACCCCTTCCCGCTTCGTCAACTCCGGCAACCGTGAGCCCCTTTTCCCAAAGCTTTAACTCGTAATCAAGCATTTTCTTGTTCTTGCTGCTTCTTTTCTTCTTCCCTCTGTTTTCTTGCCTCTTCCTTTCTTTTCTGCATTGCCTCGTATTCCCAGGACTTAATCTCTTTAATCTTCCTCTCGGCTGTCTTACCCTTAAGTTCTCTCAGGAAGTAGAGTTTAGCCCTTCTTACCTTACCTATCTTAACTACTTCTATCTTTTCTATGTTGGGACTGTAGTAAGGGAATGTCCTTTCTATACCTACACCGAAAGACTCCCTTCTCACGGTGAAGGTTTTTCCCGCACCGCTTCCTCTGATACGTATAACAACACCCTCAAAGGGTTGAATTCTTTCCCTGTCTCCTTCCTTTATCTTGTAGTAGACCCTTACGGTATATCCCACCCTGAAGTCGGGATACTCTTTTTTCGGAAGGTATTTCTTCTCAATTTTTCGGAGTAACTCGCTACTCATCTTTCTCCTCCAGAGGGTTTAGACCTAAAATTATAACAAATTATATAAATAGAGGTAAATCCTTTAACTTTTCATTTCTGTAAGGGTATATGAGTTTAAGGAATATGAGAGCAGTAATGTAAGCGTCATCAAGGGCGTTGTGCCTTCCCTTTAACTCTATTCCGTATTCCTGGGCTATATCGTCAAGGCTTTTTCCATGATAATAACCTCTGGTGTAAAGACTGAGGACGTCCAGCTTATAGTTAACTAAAGGGTAGTTAAAATAAAGATTTGAATACTTCTCAATTAATGCCGCATCATACTTAACGTAGAAACCAACAAGAACACATCCTTTTATATACCTCAAAAAGTCTTTAATAACTTCTTCGGCTTCTTTTCCTTTTTTTTCTAAGTCTTCTCTCGTTATCCCGTGTATTTCCACTGCCTTTATTTCCTCAGTTTTCACAAATTCGTAAAAAATAGTTGATGTATCAACCGAGAGGTTTATAACCTTTAACGCACCAACGGAGAGAAGTTTTGCTTTTTTTACATTAAGGTCCGTTGCCTCACAGTCAAAAATAACGAAAGTTGTCTCGTAAACCTTTTTATTTATATCTACATCCTCGTAAAAGTCCTTAAAATAAGGAGATTTTTTCACCCGTTTCAAAAGCAATTTTCTCTTTAAGGTGTTTAAGAAATTCATGAGGGGAGATAGGAAAGGTATCTGTTCTCAATAAAGGATTGGAACTCCTCAACTATCTTAAAGGCATCCTTCAGTAGGTCTCTTTCCAGCTTCGTGAGTATGTCGGGGTTTACGTAGTTATCGGGTTCTTTCCCGAGCTTGAGTTTTTCTATCTGGGATTTTAACCTTACGTATTGGAGATACTTAAAGGCTTCGGAAAGGTCTTCCGAAAGGTTTTGGGGAATTACGTTCATCTCTTTAAGTTTGACTATCCTCTCAAGGGTGTTCGTCTCCTTAACACCGTTTCTCACTGCGAGAACTCTAACTCCGTGAGTTATGGGGAATATTCCACCTTTCTTAAGGTCTACTCCCTTTTTCTCCGTCTTTAGTCTTCCGAATAGTCCCAAGGGAGGCTTAAACCTTACGGCATCTTTTAACATGTATGCTATTGTAAGGTCGTTTTCCCTTGCAAGTTTGAAAACAGTTTCCCTTAGTTCTTCCTCAAGGGTTATGTCTCCGAATGCGTTTCTGAAATCAAGGAATATACCGAGCTTTAAGGTGTTTTGAGGTTCGGGTTTTGAAAACCAGCTTTTAATAGTTTTTATCCAGGCCGTTTTTCCCTTATTCCACTCCGGATTTCTCACCATGACGTTGGAAGGACAAGGGGGAAATCCAATTTTTAGAAGAATTTCCGATATCTTCTCACCGAAGGTCTTGAAGTAGTATTTAAGGTCTACGTCAAGGGAGGGGTATGTATCGTCGTAGATAAGGGCGTTGTCCTGGTCCGTTCTGAGTGTTTGTTCCTTTCTCCCTTCACTTCCGAGAACGAGAACGCTGAAGGGAACTATAGGCTCAAGTCCTATCTCCTTTATAGCCAGCTTTACGGTCTTTGATATAAACTTGTCGTTAAGTTCCGCTATAAGTTTGCTTATTACCTCCGGTCTAACGCCTTCGGAGAAAAGGTTTAAAGCGATATCGTCCATAAGAGAGTAAAGATAAGATAAATCCCTTAAATCTCTTGCTTTTTCTATTTCCTTTACAAGAACGAGGGTATTCTGGCTTTCAAGAGCTATTATGTCCCTATCTTCAACAACCCCGAGAATTTCTCCGTTATCCTTTACGACTACACGCCTTACGTTGTGCTTTGCCATAAGGAGTATAACGTCAAAGAGAAAGTCCTCCGGAGAAACAGATATTAAAGGTGTGCTCATTATATCTTTTGCCCTAACTTCGGAGGGGTTTTTTTCTTCCGCAACGACCTTCTTTAAGATATCCCTTTCCGTAATAATTCCTTCCTTTTTTCCTTTTACTACTACACAGCTTGTGTTTTCTCGGACCATTTTCTTTGATACGTTAAGAGCTGTTTCCTCCTCGTCTGCAAATGGAACAACTCTTAACTTTAGGTTTTTCACCTGAAAGGTTAAAAACTTCTCAAAACTGCTTTCTCCCTTTACGGCTTCTTTGGCATGGGAAAGTTTTTTCGCAAGAGAAGAGGTAAAGAAGTTACTAAGGTCCGGATACTTTTCTACGAGTTTCTTAAATACCTCCTTGGGTATTAGGTAAAGTATGACGTCGGTTTCCGCTACAGCGGTTGAGGTGGGGGGGTTTCCCGTAAGTAGAGATACGTAGCCGAAGGTGTCTCCTTCTTGAAGGAAATCTATTTCCCTACCGTTTGCTTTTAGGGATACGTTTCCCTTTCTTATTAGGTAGAGGTTCTCAAGAGGTTTTGAACCCTCGGTGAATATAACACTTCCCCTGGGGTAATACTTTATCTTTATGTTTCTTGAAAGGCTTTCAAGAGAAGTAGGAGGAAGGGAAGAAAAGGGGTAGTGGGTTCTTAAGAAGTCCTCTATGTCTGTTATCATACTTCGTGAAT
>NZ_JBSLZM010000056.1:0-5623 GCF_056494385.1 Aquifex sp.
GAGTCCTTGAGCTTGCTTATGAGCTCCCTTCCCTTGGGAGTAGACATGAGGCTTTTGCCCTTCCTGACCACATAACCTCTCTCAAGCAGGGTGTTTATAATATCTGCCCTCGTTGCAGGAGTACCCAAGCCGAGCTTCTCCATTACTTTGAGCAGGCTTCCTTCCGTATACCGGGCAGGTGGTTTTGTCTTTCTCTCCTCACCCTCTACCTTCACCCTGAGAACCCTATCCCCCTCATGCAGCTGAGGAAGTTTACTTTCTTTCTCCTTCTCCCGATACAGGACCTTCCACCCGAGGTTTATATCTCTCTTTCCCTTTGTAAGAAAGCTGTATCTGCCGAGCCTGGTTATCACGGTTGTGGTCTCGTATTCGTAATCGGGCATAAAGGCTCCTATGAACTTCCTCAGAACAAGCCCATATATCTTCCTTTCATCCTCTTTAACATTAGGCGGGAGGGGAGCGAGGGGGATTATAGCATGGTGGTCTGTAAGCTTGCTATCGTCAAAAACCCTCCTTCCTACTGTATCCACCCTTTCTATGAGCTCATCTTTTCCTAACTTCCGGAGAATCTTCTTGACAAGCTCCTTATTGGAGTTTCCCAGATGCTGAGCATCGGTCCTGGGATAGGATAGGACCTTATAGTCCTGATAGAGCCTCTGGACTATGTCCAGAGTCTTCTTAGCGGAAAATCCGTACAGGCGGTTGGCTTCCCTCTGGAGAGAAGTGAGCGAATGAAGGAGCGGGGGCTTTTCCCTCTTTTTCTGTCTTTTTACCTCTAAGATGCTTCCCCACTTTTCTTTCTCAAGCTCCTTGAGAATAAGAAGCGCTTTATCCTTTGAAAGCCTGAAGTTCCTGTCCTCTTCCCCTCCTTCTTCTCCATCCTCTCCATCTTCATCAGTATCCTCCAGCGCATCTCCCACCAGTAGCCACCCTTCATACAGCTCTCCCCCTTTATTGAATTTTCCCTTTATCACCCAGTAAGGCTGGGGTTTGAAATTCCCTATTTGAAGGTCCCGCTCCACAATTAGCTTCAGGGTAGGGGTTTGAACCCTTCCAACGCTCCACACACTTCCGTCCGAAGACTTCAGGCTCACCAGCCTCGTGAGATTGATACCTACTATCCAGTCCGAATGTTGCCTTGCAAGGGCAGAGTAATAGAGAGAGTCAAAGTTCTTGGCAGGCTTAAGGTTCTTTAATTCTCTTCTTACAACATCCGGAGTCAAGGCTTCGGAAGTCCAGAGGCGGTAAGTTTTGTCCCAATTCTTCCATCCTGCCTGAAGCAGTATTAGCCTCGCTATCAGCTCACCTTCCCTTCCTGCGTCTGTATTTATTATCACCGCATCTGCCTTCTTGAGGAGCTCCTTGATGACCTTGAACTGTTTGCCTACCCCTTTGGTAAGCTTGTACTTGAACTTTTCGGGGAAAATAGGGAGAGTATCCATGCTCCACTTCTGAGGAGCCACCGAATCATCTATCTCAAACAGGTGACCGAACGCCCATGTGATGGCGTATTCTCCCGCTTCAATATAGCCATCTTTTCTATCAAACCTTCCCAGAGATTTTGCTACGTCAACCGCAACGCTGGGTTTTTCAGCGAGTATTACTTTCATGAATTGCTACTCAACTTCCGCTACCAATCCGCCGTAGAAGGTGTAATAAATAGAAACAGTACATATGTACGTTTTACCATCCGCAAGAACCTTCACAGGGAACTGATCTTTGGGTAGCGTATCCTCTTGGAGCACATATAGTAACTCCAAATAATCACCCCAATGAGTAATCCAAGCCGCTTTGGTTCTACCTACTGGAGCCATAATTTTAGCTCCGCCCGATGAACTTCTTATGAATACCCTGAAGCCTCGCAGGCTTTCTCCCTCAGTGATAAGTTCAGTTTTAATAGCAGATTTGACTCTGGTTTGTATATGTTTCGGACAAAGAACTGAAGCCCATGAAAGGGAAGCAATCAGGAGAGTCAGTACCAACTTTATAAGCATAACTCACCCTCCTCAACTTAAATTTGGAAAATATCCCCTATACTGTCATTCCATCCGACGGTTTTACACATTTTAATCGGAATAGCTCTAAATTCCCTGCCATCGCGGGAACTCGGCAGTTTATCTACCTTTTCTACTATCTCTGATAGAGTAATCCAAAACCATGTTCTATAGGCGTAAGCCTCGTTGCTGATTGCTAACCAAACTGGAATCCTGAAAACTCTCTCAAAAGCAATTAATTTGCTTATGTCTCTTTCTTCGTCAATAATAAACGTTTCGTGTTCCTGTTGCAACTCTCTGCTTTTTACATCTACCGCTATTAGTCCGAGCCCTTTAACGAGAATGAGGAAATCGGGTCTTTTAGCTTCTATGTCACGGAAGAAAGTTGCAAATAGCTCCGGACTCTGTTCTACATACAGATACGGATAGCCTTTAGAGTCCAACCATTCCTTGAACCTTTGTTCTGCTTCGTTAGCAACAGGCATTCCTCCTACCTCCTGTCTAGGCTCCTTGTTATTTATTTTAAGGATGTCTGGCAAGAGATAGGTTATTATTCCCCTTAGTTTTATTAGAGGGTGTCTGGGGGATGTAAGGAGCAGATGGGTGTAGCGTTCTGGATGTAGGGTGTTCCTATGGATTATTTCGTTATTAACTTGTTTATACATTCCGCAATTCCCCATGCGTGAGGTAGGGGCAAAAACATATACGCCCTGTCTTCTTCCCGAGACCCCTCTCCTACCCTGAAGGTTATGTAGGTTTTAAAGTGTATGTTCTTCTCGGTCAGGGTCTTCCTTATGAACGGTGTGGGGAAGATACCTTCTTTGTCGCAATATTCCCTGAGCTTGGCTACGGCTTCATCTACCTGATTTTGAAGTTTAGGGTTTTCCGTCTTGAAGTAGTCTCCGACCATTACGTAGCCTTTCCTTCCTGCTATCTTCCTGCGGTGCACAAGTCTTCCGAGGACGGCGGTTCGGATTGCGGATGTCAGCCTCCCCGCGGAGCCGGTGTCAAAGATGACCTCTTTTACCGCATCGCCTACCTTAACGCTCATGGTGATTACGTCCTCCTCCCTCTCCGCTTTTATGTGAATGTTGAGGTAACTGTATGAGAAAAAGTCATTAAGTCCCTTCAGAAGGAACTTTGAGAGTGCCCCCGCCTCAAAGTTAGGTATCTCTACAAAGACCTTTTCATTATCTCCCTTTCTTACTCTTATCCTCACGCATCCTGGTTTCTTTCCATTTTCAAAGTAAACTCCGTCGCAAACTTCCCTGCCCGTCCATAGTCCCAGTCCGAGTATATCAAGTGCACCAACCATGTTTGGAAGAAATACCTTTCTGACACTTCTTTTGACTTGTTCTCCGCCCGTAATCTGGAAAAGAATTCCGGAACCTTGATCTATAGCGGTAAGACTAAATTCCTTTGAAGCAGTGTAGTAGCGCTTCTCAATAACCGAACCTATTACAACCTCCATGACCTGACCTCCTGACGGAAAGTCCGCAATTTGAGGTTATTACCTTACGTAGGGAAAAAACACCGCCTTTCGTGTTTGTTTGTGAGGTTATAGCATCAAAAAGCAAGACAAGTTTGAGAGAGTTTGTTAAAGTTTAGATAGCTAAATATTTACATATCTACATGCCGGCGTACAATGTACTTCAATAGCTTTTTAGATAGTTAAATATTGCAATATTTAGCTATTCACAGTATAATCTTCCATATGAAAGTTCTGAGCGTGGTAAACCAAAAAGGTGGTGTTGGGAAAACGACGCTGGTCTTTAATCTTGCGCATCTGCTCCACGATGAAGGTGTAAAGGTTCTTGCGGTTGATCTTGATCCTCAGGCTAATCTTACCATGAGCGTGATAGGTGAGCTATCTGAGGACGAAAAGACAAGCTACGAAATGCTTCTTAACGGGGAGCTGCCTATAAGGAAAACAGGCAGTTTTGACATTATTCCTTCATCTCTCCTTCTTGCGAATGCTGAACTTGAGCTCGTATCTTCCCTTGCGAGGGAGCACCGGCTTAGCAAGGCTCTGAACAAGTTACAAGAAGGCGAATACGACATCGTCATCGTTGATACGCCGCCTAACTTAGGCATACTGACACTGAATGCACTGATAGCTTCGGAAGGCATACTTATACCCTCTGAGACCCGCTTTTACGGCCTTGCAGGCTTAAAACATCTTATGAGGGTGCTTACTGAGCTCAAGGAGTTTGCCAACAAAGAGGTGGAGGTTGTGGGAATAGTACCTACTATGTTTGAAAAGGCGGTGACCCTTCACAATGAAGCTCTTGAAGAGCTCAAGGCTCTTCCCTATAAAGTACTTCCGCCTATCTATAAAAGAAGTGCTTTCCAGTATTCAAGTATTAGTAGACGGCCGGCTTACAAAGAGAGCCTTGATAAAGATACTTTCGAAAATCTGAAGGTCATATCTGAGGAGGTGAGAAGATGGCTAAAAGAGGACTGATAAAAGGCTTCCTGTCTGGACAATTAGAAAATCAAATATCTGAACAATCAGCTACTCAAGTAGCTAAACAATCAGAGAAGGAATCAGCAAGGGTAAGGCAAAAAGAGTCCCGCGATAAAGATGTAGATAGTCAGATATCTAAACAACCGAATAATCAGACAATTGAGAAGTCAGAAGCTGCGGCGTCGGAGGGCGGACAGGACCTCAGAAAGCCAAAAAATCAGATAGCTAAAAAATCAGATAGTCAAACAGGTGGAAAATCTGGAAGGACCGTAAAGCATAAAGAGTGGAAGTTTAAGGGCTTTTACATATCACCCGAGAACGAGATAAAGCTCAAAGAAATAGAGATGCGGTTTTTAAAGACTGGCCAGAGAATGGATCTCTCTGACATACTTAACCTTGCTATTGAAAAACTTCATGCTTCTATGGATAGGGATTATAACTGAAAATTGTATGCATGAGGATTAAGGTCGGTAAAGGTCCTTACGGAAAGAAGTGGCACCTGCTCAGAGAGGATGGCTATCCCGCCTGTGGTTATACATCTTTCAACTGGAGAAATGGCATAGAAGTGAGAGAGCTAACGAAGAAGGAACTAAGAAAACTGAGCCTCTGTGCCAATTGCAGGAAAAAGCTCAAATAGCTCCGGGACATCTTCAAATTCCATGTATGCATGAAGATATGCGATGAATTCTCTGAGCGTTTTGATGGGTTCTCCCCTGAGGACTTTTTCTCTCACCTTTCGTGCAAGTCTCTGATAATCCACCTGCTCGTAAAGGACATCTTTGATGCCTACTTTTGCTACATCCCAAAATTCTTTCCACGTTAGTCTTTTCTCTTGTTTGTCTTTAGATCCCGAGGGACGCCCTACCTTCGGGCTGTAATCCCAGAGGAAGGAAAGGTCGTATTGCGGTTTCCCCCCGTGATTCTCTTCAAGAACTTCCTTTACTTCCTTTATGGTTACTTTTCTCTTCTCGGGTTTGGGAGCGGGAAATATCTCCTCGACCTGAAGCTTGAGGAGTTTCGTGCAGGCCTGAAGAAACCTTCCCGCCTCCTCGAGGTATTCCCACTCTTTAAGCTTCTCGGTTTCTTCTTTGAACAGCCCGATTAGATACTGAAGGTCCACATCGAAGGGATCTACCCTTCCCTTTTCAATTTCGGAAAGAAC
>NZ_JBSLZM010000057.1:0-10486 GCF_056494385.1 Aquifex sp.
AAAGACATCGCGGGATTTGAAAACTTTGACGTGGTTATAGTGGATGCAGGAGGGAGGGACAGTTCTGTCTTCAGAAGTGCCATCATGGCTGCTTCCCGCGGAATATTACTGATACCCACACTCCCCAGCGTCTACGATATATGGGCAACTGAAGACACCCTTAAGGTCCTCAAAGACGCGAGGGCTTTCGCAGATATTCCCGCATATCTGCTCATTAATCAAGTTATCAGAGCAAATATAGTTAAAGAGGCGGAAGAAAGCCTTCGGGAGTTGGCACAACAATATGAGGTTGAAGTGCTGAAGACAAGGCTATTTTCGAGAGTTGCTTTCAGGAACTCGGTCAAGGAAGGCAAGGGAGTCCTTGAAATGGGTGACCCGAAGGCAAAGAGCGAAATGGAAGCCCTCTACGAAGAAATCAAGGGAAAGTTGCTAAGTTTAGTTAGTTAACTTAGATTAGTAAGTAAACTAAGCTATGTTATGGAGGGTATAACTATGGCGATTCCGAGGAAGCCCGTTAAAGATGTGGAGGAATTCATAAAGACCGCAAAGGTTGAAGAAAAGCCGGCAATAAAGGAGGAAAGTGTCCAGGAGGTGCCCAAAGTAAAGAAGTTCTTAATAGAGCTACCTTACGACTTATGGATGAAATTAAAGATGAGGGCTGTCAGAGAGGGAAGACCCCTTAAGGATGTTATCCTGGATATTTTAAAGGAAGGTACTGAGTAAGCTTAGTTTATTTAGTAAGCTTACTTAACTCGCGAAAGAAAGCAAAGCCGTAATTATGGCTTGACAATTTCCCTCTTTTCATGTATATTTATACATGAAACTATTAAGGAGGTGAGTGGTCATGGGAAAGGCAATAACTCTTGCAAATGCGTTCAACACAGAAGCTCTCAGCAGAATAATTGAGGAAAAAAAGAATGCAGTGGTCAAGATAGGTGATACTTATGAGATTTCTCGTTCGCTGGCTCTGGAGCTATACAAGGAGATAAGAAGCTCCATAACAGCTTTGGGAGGAAGCGTAAGAGAGAGATCTGAAGTTCTACACGCAAGCAGAGATATGGTGGTCATAGAATTCAGGATAATAGTGGAAATACCGCACCCAAAAGCTCCCGAAGGCAAGGTCGTAATTGAAGTATCTGATGTGGGAGACGCTTACGCTGACGAAAAGGGTAAGAAAAATATCCTCGGGAGGACAGCTCTCACGAGGGCTATGAAGAGAGCTATGGAGAGGCTTGTTGGGGAAGATTTTATAAATCAGACCATACTCAGAATATTTCCTCAAGCATCCAAAAATGAAGCACCAGCTACAGACAGACAAATAGCCTATGTTAAAGACCTTCTAAAACAGACAGGTAAAACCCTCAAGGATATAGGAATAAACAAGGAAAATGCTGGAGAGCTGTCATACAGCGAGGCAAAGCAAGCTATTGAAACTCTCAGAAAAATGAAGAGAGGTCAATAGTCATGTGGCAGGGAGCAGTTAAAGAAATCCTGAGCCTCCCGCCCGAGGCTCAGGTCATATCAGTTTACGAATACACAGTGCCGAAAGGGAACAAGGTTCATAAATACCTGCGATGCGAGTACTTGTTAGGAGGGAAGAAGAAAACTAAACATGTGCCAAGACGCCTTGAAAGTGCTATCAGGAAAGTGATGAAAAATAAGGATAGAGGCATAGCTCTCAAGATACTTGATAACATATACTACCAAGCAAAATTGCTGAAACATTTACAGCTTGATAGCAGCTTAAAAGAGCAACTGATGAAGGTAGTACAGGAGTTAAAGGAAATAGCGGAGGCAGAGGACAATGAGCTGTAAAGCCATAGAGAAGGAGTTTAAAAGATTATATAAAAACAAGGATTACAAAAATATAGGCAAATTGTTTTTAGAAGCTACGGAGCATCAACGTAGGTGTCTTGAAGTAGCCGTTTTAGAATCAATTGATATACATTCCCTCCGCAATGACGCAGTGGAAATTCTGATGCATACATCCGGCAAAGAGAAACCCCCAGCCTATGAAATACTCAAAAAGATACTAAATGATATGGTAGCAGTATACATGACGAGAACTACTAACAGGGGCTACAAAATTAATTTAATTGTAATCAGATTCAGGGATGGGAAGCAAAGAGCCTTAAAATCCTTAAAATGCTTGGGAAGAGCTCTTGAAGTATTCGGGGTCTTGAAAATAGTTGCAATTATAAATAAATTAAAAGTATGATTGGAAAGATTATAGGAGTGAGTATAACTGTCGCATTTTATGGTGTCCTTTTACTGCTTGCAGTTATAGGCATTATTGCTATTGCTATCACTCTTATAATGTTAGGATTCTATATGAACCTCTACATTGACGATGCACCTTACTTTTACAGAGTTTTTGCTCTTCTGCTCCCATCACTATTCATGTTCTGGATACTCTGGCCCACCCGCAGACCGTAAACATGTAATTATAGCAAGTCGCAATTATGGCTTGACAATTTCCCTCTTTTCATGTATATTTATACATGAAACTATTAAGGAGGTGAGTAGTCATGGGCTGGATGAAACACTGTGATTGGGCACTTCAGATGGGTGGTCATGAACCCGAGTCGGTTCCTATGCCGCCAGATGGGATCCAAATACTTGCCTCTAAAGATAGCGTGGAAATCCACATTTCCTACCCTGACAGAACGGTTGATACAGTGGTGCTCTCAGGAGAGGAAGCGGACAAATTCCTTTTGCAAGTGGAAAGGTTCCTGAAAGAAAGCAAAGAGGAAGTCGGATGTCTAATCATTTCATTAAGGAGGTAAGACATGATTATCAAAACGCTTGTAAACGAGCTAAGAAGAAGGATAGAAGAAGAGAGAGGAGAGCTTAGTTATGGCAGGGGGGTGGGTATCACCTCCCTGCTTTACTGCCCTCTCAAGTGGGAATACAAGCAGGCATATCCAGACATAAAGCTTCAAAACGCTGAGATAGACGACGGCTTTATCTTTGAACTTGCTATGAAGAGGATACTGAAAGATCTATATGGAGAAAGGTTCGTAGAAGAGAAGGAGCTTATCTACGAACTTGACGGATTTACGATAGAGGGACACCTTGATGGGTACATAGAGGAAGAGAACAGGGTTATAGGGCTTGAGTTTAAACACACCAAATTTATGAAAATCCTTGAACTTCCCGAAGGTATAGAACTTGATGACCTTGACATTATAGATGCTTCCGAACTCCCCATATCCCTTGACGTTCCGACTCACTACATAACTCAGGCTAAGATACAGAGATTTATACTTGAGAGGACTACCGATAAACCCGTTGAACATTACCTAATTATTAAAACTACCCTTCAAAGAGTTAACGGCTCCAAAAGAATGAAAAAAGCGTATATACAGCTTCCCGTAAATACGGCAATACAGGAATACGAACTCAAGGAACTCATAAATAACTTCCTCAAAGTCAAAGAGCCTCGCTTTCCCTGGGAATGTAGATATTGTTCCTATGTGAATGTGTGTAGGAGGTACAAGAGATGAAAGCCCCCATGCCTCAAAAACACATAGGAACCGCTCTTGAGGATTTAGAACGCATTTTGGATGACCTTTCAGAACCCCTTGGGATAGAGCACCGCATATGGGATATATACAGCTCCGTCTATTACACGAGACTGAAGGGAAAGATAGCTTTGATAGGAATCAAGGAAGAAGGGGATCGCAAGAAAAGGGAAACCTATATGCTCTATGAAGACAGCCCACATACCGCTCACTACCTCAACGTTTTCCTCAAGTACATGAAAGCCTACAAGTATCTACAAAAAGCCTACAAAGCACTTGACTTCTCCGAGTACGAAGGAGGCGAGTGGTGATGGTCTCTCCCATTCTCCCTACTTTTAGTTTTAGATTTACCTTTACACCTTTTTCCCTGCCATCAGTCCGACATTCATCAAGCCCTTGTGTACCAATACAGGGAATTATTCAGGAATGTCCAGGGAATTACCTTTAACCTTCCTTTGTTAGTAGAATTTCCTATATATCTACTAACACATTTCAACATTTTTACATTTAACCTTTCAACCTTTAAAACTGCCATCATTTATAAATGAGATTAAAATAGAAGGTAGGATGAGGAACTACTTCGGACCCTACGGGGGGCTTTTCGTTATTGCCCTGGTTCTCACAACCGCATACTATGTGCTCTCGTTCAACAGATATAAGGAGATTCACGAACAGGTCTTTAAGATTTTATGGCAGGCGGTTAAGACTGACCTACGACTCATCATACTCCTGATAGATCCTGTTCTCTTTTACATATTATCAGTGTTCGTGGTGTTCTTGCTCCTTATTATCCTGCGCCAGACTTATTCCATGGTAAAAGGAGGCAGTAATATGAGGCAAGCCGAGCTTTTCATCCCGACAAGGAGCACCGCCTCTTCTATGCTCTCTAAAAATAGAGAATATGAACTTAAAGAGGCTCTCGGGGACAGCTACAACGAGTTTAAGGATATGATTAAAAAGCATAAAGAACTATTTATTCAAGCACTTAAGATTTTTAAGGATCTGCCTGCTTCAAGGAACTATCATCATGCTGAGGCTTTTGGACTTTTCAGACACAGCGTATCTGTCGCTTACAGGCTCTATAAAGAGAATAAAAGAATAGCCGAGCTATTAGAGATAGATAAGAGAACCGCCGAAAAGGTTGCTGTGGTCCTCGGTCTTTTTCACGATGCAGGGAAAATATATCAGGATGTCCCCTTTAAGCTCCAGAACTCTATTGCAGCTGTTATGCTCGGAAGGCTAAACATAGAGCTCCCCCCTCATATACTATCTCGCATAGCGTACGCTATTACCCTCCAGCACACCGAGTATGCAAACCTTGACCCTGAGCCTCTTTTAAAGATTCTAAGATCCTTGGATGCAAAAGATACGAAGGCGGATATAGAACAGAAACGAATTGAATGCATCAGGGAGTTCTTATCTCAGCTCAAAAAGGAACTTGAGAGCATACAGCACGAGTGGAATGCGGAAAAGTATTTTAAGGTCATCTATAACCCGAAAGAGAACGAACTACTTGTGAATATGCTTATATTTGACCGGGTATATAACTTCCTTAAGAAGGAGCTGTGCAAGGTCCCAAAAGGAGAAATACTCAGCTGGCTTGTGAATGAAGGATATATCAAACCTATAAACAACAATCCTTTCGTATCTTTTAGCATTGAAGGAATAGGAAAGTTTCCCGCGGTGCTTTTTGACCTTAACAAGTTTCCTATACGGGTCCCTACCGTTTACCATGTCCCCAAATATATGCCCGCAGTCTTGAAAAGCGAACGGGACAAGTTTCTGGAGGCTGTCAGAGAGCTGGTTGAAGAGCACAAAGACAGGCTCAGAGACCCTGATAGTCCTGTTCTAAGGTATAAAGATAAAAAGGATAGGGAGTGGATACTCCTAAAGAGCGAAGCAATAAAGTTGCTGAATTCAAAAGGGCTTGATTATACGAGCCTCAAAGACATATCCGAGCGAACAGGCTTTACAGCTGAAAAGGTTTACTCTCCGGCATTGAAACTTAACAAGAAGGTGCTTAAAATACCCTTAAATGAACTTGGACGTTAGCACAGTAAAACTGCTTTTCCTGTTACTTCCGGGACTACTGGCTAACTTCATATACGGTAGGTTAATACCAACCTATCAAGAAAAAACCTGGCAAGCCCTCGCTCGTGTATTTACTTTTGCAGCTATATGTTACCTTCCCTCTACAATATGGACAGAAAACTTTCCATTAATTATGGGTAGTGCTAACATAAGGGATGTACTCATAGCTTCCGTCCTTTCCGTTCCCGTTGGCTTTATCAGCGCACTTATAACACATAAGCGGTGCATAAATAGACTGGGTATGGCTTTAAACATATCTACCAGGTATGGTGGAGAAGATGTATGGGAAATAGCTAACAGAGAAGTATTCCCAAATCAGTGGGTTATAGTCAGAGACTTTAAAGCTAACCTTGTATACTTTGGATACATACAGGCATATTCAGAAACAGACAAGGAAAGGGAGCTCCTCCTTGGAGAAGTAGATGTGTTTTCGGGAGAAGATGGAAATAAGCTCTATTCCGCAGAGTTCTTATACATATCAAGGAACCGTTATGACCTCACCATTGAAATTCCGAGTGAAATTGGCAAGCAATAGTATTGACCGGGAACACCCCTGCCTTATATTTATACTTGCTATGAGCAAGGAGAATGGGAAAAAAGCTCTTATGGAAGGGTATCTACAAAAAGGCGGTATCAATTCTAAACCTTCCACACCAAAGCCTGTTCTTCAATCCGTTCCCGTCCCCGGAAAACCTACATCTCAAGGGAAAACTAAATCTGGCAAGTAAGAAAGGTGGGCACAGCCCACCTCTAAGCTCTGACTAAAACTCTCCCCCCCCACAACTTGATTAAAAACGGGTTCTCCAAAAGGAGCTCCGCTTCTTCCCATGAAGAAACCCCGATCACGTATCCGTAACGTGTCTGCTCCAAGTTTAAGCGTATAGCGTCTTTGACTTCTTCCTCCGCATCCTCAAAGTTAATCACCTTGAATTTAGGGAAAAGCCGTGCCCTGCAATCTTCGCACAGGTATTCTTCAAGGAATATTTGTCCGTCATCGTATATTTTGGCAAAGAAGCTTTCCGGTTCTTCGCCGTGGGGAGTATGCAGGGTAGCATTACAAAAATCACAGACGAGCTCCCTGCGAGGCATGACCACACACTTGAAGACCTCAACGAGATACTCTTTCATGACTACTCACCTCCTGAGAGTTTTTAAAGACCTGACCACTCACCTCCTACTGAGAGGTAATATGTAATTAAATATACAGCGGTTTTCAGGTTTTGGGTTAGCAGGTTTCAGATTTTATCTACTAACCGATTTAGGTTTAAGATTTCGGGTTTCGGATTTAGGTTCCGGATTTTGATTTGGTTGGGAGTGTAAAAGGAAGATTAAGGTTACGACAATTTTCTGCTATTTTATGCTTTTGCTTTTATATTTTTAAAAGTGAGGTGGTCTTATATACAGAATTTTTGCTCCTATACTTTTTATAGGAGGATAAATCCTTTAAACCTCTTACAATCTGCTCAAAATTAGGCACAGAGTTTGCAATATACACATTCTCTGCTATTTGCTGAAAGCCTTTCCTTTTTAGCTCCTCACCCGCTTCCTTTACAAATTCTGGTTCCCCTGTAATTATCACAGCATACATATAATCTCCCTTTTCATCTATTTGGCCAATTTTAATATAAACTCCTTTTTCCAAATTTCAACCTGTTATCATCATGACAGAGGAAAGCAATGGGCATCTCTCTGTATTCCTTCCCTCCGAGCAGTCTTCCTCCCTTTCCTCTTTTTCCTCCCCACTGTTTGAAGAAAAAAGGAATCTCATACCTTTCGCAAAGCTCCTTTATCTCCCAGACCCATTCTTCCCTCATAGGTCTCGCTCCTTTTCCCGTTTCTCCTCCCACTATCACCCAATTGAGTGTTCCGTCTGCAAGATACTTTTCTATTTCCTTCCCGAGGGAAGAAAGCATGGGTTCTATAGATACAAAACGAACGGGAAATTTCCTGAAGTACCTTAAGTAGAAAAGCCTCGTGTAATACTTTCTGTGTTCAACGGTTACCCCTATCCACACATTAGGCAGAGGCTTTATCACCCCCTTAATAAGCATCTGAACAGCCCTATGCGGTCTCTTGGTAAGAACTTGAAAGATGTGGTGATGGTTGTCCTCTACAACTTTCCATACAGCCATTATCATCTCATCAGTGGCATCTTCATGGAAAGTGTCAGACATAGAGTTCACGAAAATCATTTTCGGTGTTCTCCATTTGTAAGGTTTTGAAAGCTCTTCAGGGTGGAAGGTGAATTTAAAGCCGTTGCGGTATTTCTTTCCTGATATTGGATTCTTTTGAAGTCTCCTTGCAAACCTCTCCGCATAACAGTTTCTGCATGCTTCGGAAACCTTAGAGCAACCTGTAAAAACGTTCCACGTTTCTTGGGTCCACTCTATTCCCGACATTTCATATCAATCATCCAACACTTTCTCATCGTCATAATAGACTTCAAAGGAATGGTAAGAAATAGGTGTTCCGTCCTTGCCTTTAGCTTGCTTTTTACCCTGATACACAATTTTCACAAGGACAGATTTTCCGTCGCACTTACTTAAAACCTCTTTCAGCTGTCGCTCAAGATTAGGTGGAGTAAACATCAGGAACCTCTGAGAACCATCTTCGGAGATGAGTGAGGTTATCGGGTTGTTGTACCTCGTGCTTTCAACAATCTTCTCAAGGTATCCGATGAGCTCCTCTCCCTCAAGGAGAGCCTCATAACCGTCTTTATTTTGCCCGAAGACCACCCAGATTTCAGGACGGTCATCCTTGGTCTGCTCAAGTGCACTTTTCCACGCCATAGTACCACCTCCTTAAATCAGGAATAAGTGAGCGACTATTACATACACCATTAAAAAGAGCAGGACCAAGCCTATCCCTATTAACTCAAGCTGCACATCCTGCCTCTTTGTGCTTCTGCATTTATCCACACTCATCATAGTTAATTATAAGCACACTTATATATTATTGTAAAACGAGGATTATAAAAAACAATAGTTGGTAAAATTATCGGGTAGCTGATACGACTCTACCATCTGGCAAACATACTTCCACCTGGGGGAACATAGAAGTATCGTTGAAAGCCTTATACGGCTGTCCGTGTATAAAGGCTATAAACTCGCCCACACGAAGCTTGCCTATATCTTCCGGCTTGAACACCTCCATATCTTCCTCTATTACTCTGATCTCGTCACCATCAAGCATCTTCCTGTACTGCACCTTTGTTCCAGATAGCCTTGAGACATACTGCTGTGTTGTTAATTCAGATATTTTGAAATACACCTGTAGCCCTGTAGCAGAGAGCAGGTTCTTTCTGAGATTGAGAGACGGATCTATCTTGTCCAGGTTAGCAAAGGTCTGTGTAGCAAGCATGAAGGATGTATTGGACTTACCATACAGAAGAAGCTGGTCATCAAAACCTTTAAAGATTGCGTTATGGCACTCATCCACCCATACACAGAGCAGGTGGTTGAACTTTTCATACCTTTCCAACATGTCAGCAATGACCTTATCTATAGACCTAAGAAGCATCTTCGCTATCGCCTTAGCCTCTATTTCGCTCTTCTTTGAGTAGCCTATGTAGAAAGTAAAGGTAAGGTCCTTCGGGTTTTCCATGAGAATCTCCCTAATTGGGTCAGTGGTCCCGCTGAATATCTGCTTAGCCTTACCCTGTGTCAGCTTCAAAAGAGCAGATTTCATGCCGGAAAGGTCTTCCTCTATTCTCTTTTCCGAAGCGGTAGCCCACTGTTCAAGCAGCACCTGAGCGGTAGGGTCCTTTATGTAGTTTTGCGTCTCTGCTTTAAGAGCCATCAACTCACTCTTGTTTGCATACCTGATAAAGTCAAAGAAGGTAACTTCCCCGCCCGAAGACAAAAGTGCAGAAGACACTATAAATGCAAACTCCCAAGCTTTATCTCTGAAGTAAGTGGTCTTCTCATTTTCAGGTGTAAGGTCATATATAATGTCCGCTATCTCCTCCGGAGACATCTTGTAAAAAGGCTTGATAGTCAATGACTTTGGGAAATCGCCTATAACAAATAGCTTTTTGCTTGCCCCTCTCCTGACCGCTTCACGAGTAGCCCACACGACACGTGCAAAGAGAGCAGGGTCAGGACCCGGGTCAACCAGTACCACGTTTTTAGGATGTTGAGTATCAAGAATATCGTTAGCTACCCTTGTCTCTATCCACTTTGATTTACCCGTTCTGGGGTTCCCGAACACTATGCCGTGTCCTGTTCTGGGTTTATATGTAACCCCCTCAAATACTTCCATTTCAAGAGCACTCATGAGACAACCTCCACCTTGAGATTTATAAACATATTTTTCTTATCAGGGTCCCTCATCTTGTTCCTCATAACAGCTTTCCTCAAGGATTTGTCAATCAACTCAGAAGCGTGTAAAACCAGATAGTCCCCCTCAACCTTCACCTCGCCATTTTGAACTATCCTAACCCTCTTCAATCCGTTAGTAGTAATACCGAGTTTTTCTACTAACCCTTTGTGTATATAAACAAACTTATCCCAAATGAAAAGGTCGTAACTCTTATCTATGTGCTCCCTGATATACTCTCTGAGCTTATCCGGGATAGAGTCATCCTCATTCTCTACAGATACGCTCTCTTGGGACGGTGTGACTTTTATATAGCCTTTGGAGTCGTCGTGGTTGGGTTCCGGAGTATCAACCAAGGAGCTATATTCCTCCTCGCTAATTCTCACAATTTTAGAAGAGTACAGCGGCTTACTCTCCAAGGCGCTCTCTTCCTTTTTCTTCGGATTGAAGAGGACCGCAAAGTATATAAAGTGATAAAACTGAAATCCATAAGATGGAAGATAAGCAACAAGGTCCGGAAATGCAGAATACTTCAAAGCACTACCGAGCAGAGC
>NZ_JBSLZM010000058.1:0-19867 GCF_056494385.1 Aquifex sp.
CTCCCCAGCATGTGGACCAGGGCGTATTTCGTATCCACGGCGGGGAATGTGTCCTCGGAGACCATCAGGCGCTACATTGAGGCTCAGAGCACCTCTGCCTAGCGCCGTTCCTCCCACGACTCAAGCCGTGGGCTTCCCGGCGCTGTTTGTTGTGAAGAGCTAGGTTTTGCCCTTCTCCGTTCAAAAAGCAAATTAACCGCCTCAAGAATTGAAAAGTCCCTCCATGCCTTCCTGAAAAGCGAAAGCACTCTCTTCTTATCCGTATGGTGACAGTAATAAAGAGGCTTACCATCCCGAGCTCCGATGAGGATCCCTCTCTGATGTGGATAATACTTAATACGAAGTTCCGGAGGAATAGAAGTAAAAAGTACCACTGTAGGAACAGAAAAAGCATCGGCAAGATAAACCGTAACCGTATCAACGGTAATAATGGCGTCCATCCGGGAAACCAAGTAGGCAAAATGATCAAAGGTTTTGGAAAGTCCAGAAAGATCAAGAAAACGTGGATGCTTAAATTTGCAGGGAAGAAGAGTAACAACAGTAAAATCCGTGTTATTGATGAGGGCTTTTATGTGCTTGAATATAAACTGAGGAGGAATACTTCTCACTTTGGAGGTCGCACGAAAATGGTAAAGAAGAAAAGGTCCACGTTCCTCCTTCAAAGATGAAACAATAGGTTCCAATTCTTTCACTACATCATCGCTTATTCTATATGAACATCTCTTCTTTTCGGGTGGAATGGAAGAGGGATCAATGCCTATATGGAAGAGAAAATAGTCAATCATAGGCAGTGTATTGTAGTGACGATGCCCGGTCATCATGGAAAAGTCAAAATAAAAATCCGCTCTTTTAAGAAAGGAAACTGGTGCAGGAAGAAGACGAATAGATCTAACGTCCGGAATCTGCTTGAGAATAGGAAAAGATTTCGGCTTTATGGGATATAACATAAAATTTACTTCGGAAAAGTAAGTACGAAGATAGAAATCTAATATCTCCAAAGATGTTTTACCTACCAGAGTATCTCCCAGAGCACCACCAAAAGCAACAAAGGCAACATTAATCCTCTCTCTACCTTTAAAAGGTAAAAGCCTGGTTTCAAGCGAAACAAAGTCATTATAACAGGAAAAGTCAGGGGGAAGATTGAAATAATCAAGCGCCTGCTTCTTATCAACAATGAGTTGCGGCACAAAAAACTTGTTCCCCATAAGATGGCATCGTTGAGTCAATTTGCGTATCTGGTCAAATGGAGCAAAAAAAACTGAATCCGAAGAAGGTTTATTTTCGTCAACAGGAGGAAAATTAAGAAAAATCTCCTCCCTACCTTCTTTAAATTTTACTTTGGCTCCATGCTTGACATAAAAAAGAAAAAAACCGTGCAAAATATCTTTATCTCTAAGAATGTTTTTTTCCATAGTATCTCTCCCTTCTTACATGAGTTCCTCCGGTGAAAACAAAATTGAATTTAGAAAAGATTCGGGAGCTCTTTTCAGTGCTTCGATATTCTGATTAAAAAAAGCCGACCACTCAAAAATCTTCTCCTCTGGGGCAACCCAAATTAGTGAATTCTTTCGCTCATCGTCAGAAAAAAGTACAAAATGGGAAAGAGGAAGTGTTCGTTTCCCTACAATATGATCGAGTATAGCAGAAATAAGAAGAAGATCTTTATATCCATCGGGAGAAATTCGAATATGCCCCGGAAGGGCCTCTAAAGGAAAGTAAGTGTCAGAAGGAACAATGAAAAGAACAGTCCCTTCAAGGTTCTGTCCTGAAACAAGAAGAAAAATTTCATTATCCGGCAAAAAAACAGCCCTGTAAGTAATAATTCTTGAAAAGTCTTGGTGACCGGAATAAATGTAACCAAAGAGTTCTAACAGAGAGTTATCGTCTTCGGGCTTCCGGTAAGGAAGTAAAAATGTCTCAGGAAGAGGAGGCCTATCCTTGAAAGCAACGTGAAGTCCAATACCGAAAAGCTGAATTTGTAGCTCGGTAAGAAAAGAAAGAGCAGATTCAGGATCAAGAGTAATAGAAGAGGAAAGTGTTTTAACAAGAAGAGGATAGGGAACATCTCCTTTAAGAATTTGATCAAGGATAAGATAGAAAAGCTTTTCAGCAGAATAAGGAGAAAAGAAAGTATTGTTGTAAATGAGAGAAGAATCATGAGGAGAAGACTGAAGATTTTTAAAAACCTGAGAAAGAAGCATAGAAACCTCCTCGGTTTTTGGGAAAAATTATTTCTGGTGAGGAGTGAGGGAGCAATCCCCGGCGTTCTGAGCGTAGTAGCGGATGATGGTGCCTTCTATTTCGGCTTCGGATGCCGAAAGCCGGGGCTCGGCCGCGGCCATGGCCCCGGCAACCCCTGCGGCAAGGGATCTCAGGACCTGATCCTTGAAGTGGAAAAAGTCCGACTGCGAGCAGCCCGAATTGATGCAGTAGCAGCCTCCCAGGGCGTGCGGATTGACCTCTTCCGCGAAAAGATCTCTTCCGTCGTACCGCCAGGCGTACCAGTGACAGTCGTTCCAGGTCCCGGCCCGGCATTTCACGAATCCGTTCGCGCATACCCCGGAAACCGGTCCTTGAACCACGTATCTTCCGTCAAAGTTCCCGTCGAGGTCGGAATCGTAGGCCACTGAGATGAAGGAAAGATCACCTGAGGGTTGCGGCTGAACCAGTATCTCGAAAAGGGCCCGCGAGCCCGGGCAGTTTATACGGGCGATTCCCTCCTTCGAGCGATCGAGAGTTCTCAAGGGGACACTTCCCGTGGTGATGGCCTCCGTGATTTCCCGGAAACCCTCCTACGTGGTCCAGGTATTCCTCACCCGCGAGGCCGCCTCCGCTCCGGCGGAGACCGGATCAGTGCCATTTCCAGCGAAGGCGCCGGAGGCCACCGAAAAGAAGAAAAGCATGACGACCAGTATGCGCTTTCCGGTCTTCACTTCAAACGCCCCTTAAAAACTTTTCCATTTCCCGGTCTCTGCGGTCGGCGAGTTCCGTGAGAGCGGAAAGGAGGTCGCCAGACTCCCGGGCGAGGGCCTCGACCCGGGCCCACTCTTCGGGATCGGAGGTGCACACCCAGTAGAGGAAGCCGTCGGCGACCACTCTTACCGCCCCGAGGCCGTAGGGGGTTTTGATGCCTAATTCCGAATAGCGTGGCCTAGCAGACGAAACGGAGGAAAGAAGATTTTCTGCTCCTTTGAAGGGGAGGATGCCTTTTTCGATGGCTTCCCGGTACTGTTCGCTCGGCAGGAAGAAAAGGAATTCGCTGTTTCCGAGGATTACGGGTCCCACTTTACCGATGCGCTCCAGGTCCATGGGGCCCTGGAATACGGTGACGGTGCTACCGTTAAACTTTCTGGCCCGGCGGTAGGCCTCCTCCACCACGCCTGCGAAAAGTTCCTGGGCACCACCGCCGGTTTCGACCAGGGTGACTCCACATTCCTCGAAGAGAAGGACCTTGGGGATGGAGCGATCAAGAAGGTAGAGGTTGGCGGTGGCGGCGTTGAGACCGGTGAGGGTGAGGGCTTTCAGCAGCGGGGGAACGCGTTTGATTCTTTCGAGCTCGAGCACGACGAATGTGTCGGAGGAGAAGAAATCGACGGTGGCTTTACCGTTGAACCATCGGCCGTAATCGCCACTGGTGGTCCATTCGGCAAGAGTATAGGCCAGTCGGTGGGCGCGGAGGGCGAGGTCTTCGCGGCAGGATGAGGTTTTGTCGCAGAGTTCTTCCAGTTCCGGCCCGGCTTCCTCGGGGAATTTAGCGAGATAGAACCATACCAGGTCGAGATCGGCCTTTCGGCCTGCCTTCCCCCAGGCCCATCTTACTGCATGTCGCAGGAGGTTGGCCTCGATGTTATCGGGCTCTCCCTTCGAGCGGGAGTAGGCCATGGTTCCGTAGAGGGCGGCGATGGCGTCGAGATGGTGGATCCTTTCGTTTTGAGATTCCTGATCCTTACCTTCTGGAACCAGGGAGAAGGGATTGAGGCTTATGTTTTTTCTCCCAGGTCTATGTATCTTCCACCCACGAGCTTACAGAGTTTGCGGTAGGAGTAACCGATGTCGAAGATCCAGACCACGGCTCCCGAAGCGTACATGGAAAGCACATACAGATTGAGGAAGAAGGATTTGCCGCCCCCGGTGGTTCCCATCACGCACACGTTTTTGTTTCTGGCCACCGGATCGAAGGGATCGAAGGGGATAAGCTGGCCCTTGCGGGAGATGAGGATCAGGTGTGGTTTTCCTCCGCCGCAGTAATCGACCGCGACGGGAAGGAGGCTTGCCACCTGATCGGTCCTGGCCAGGAAATGGCGGTCGAGGTTTTGGAGATTGTCACCCTCGTTATAGAAACCGAAGGGAAGCGAGGCGATGAAAAGGGGGGTGAGGGGGGCGAGCCATTCGGATTCTTCCTGGGAGACGAAACCGCGGGAGGTCATAAGACGGGCGGCCCTTTTGGTGGCGGTTTCGCACGCGGCATCGTCGGCGTTCCAGATCCAGAAGATAGGTACGGCGTAAAGGTATTTGGCCCCTTTTTCCAGTTCGTTTACGGCCTGTAGATGTTCCCGGGCGTACTCTCCGATGAAACGGGTGATGATGGAATCTTCCTTTTCGACCTGTTTCTTGAAGAGGAAAGCTTTCGATCGGAGGGACCGATCCTGAGTTTGCCCTTCCGGACCTCCACCGGGTTCTCGGATAGGATCAGGTGGTCATAGAGGGGTCTTCCGGGATCCCAGTGGAGGTTCGGTTCGGGGTGTCCGTTGAATAGAAGGAAAAGTGTATGGATAAGGGATTCCGGGCCGAATTCCCGGGGAACGAGGTGGGCGCCCCGCAGGGTCTCCCGGAAGGCGGTTTTGAGTTCTGCGAGGGCTTCGAGGTCCTTTTCTCCGGAGACCGGCACTTTAAGGGCGAATATGAGGCGGAAGTCTCTCAGGGGGGTTCCAAGGAGGTGGGGGATGCCGCGGGTCCACTGCTTAAGGTGTTCAGCGTACCTTTTTATGGCTCCGGCGAGCACGGGGTTTTCCGCGGCCCGCTTTTTGAGCCGGACGTAGCGTTCCACGACGGGGGCCAGGTAGGGGAAGGAGATGAGGGTTACGGAGAGGACTCCGCGGGGCGGGAGGAGGTCGAGCATTCCGGTGAGGCTGCGATGGATGTTTTCGTCGGCTGCCAGAAGGGGCGGGCTCTCGAGCATGAATCCTGCGGTACCGTCCCGGTTGATGTAGAGACCCCTTTCGGGGTCGTAGGCCAGATAGGGAAGCCATTGCGAGAACGGATACCGGCGCGTCGCCTCCCGAATTTCCTCCCGGGTCACCGAGGCGAAAGGATTGGCCAGCCTCCCTATAAAAGAAAGCATGCCCTCCTCCGACGCAAATCTTTCCGAAATGGCTTCACCGTTCTAAAGGATATTCGGAAAGTGCTCGTTGAGTCGCGGGAAAATCCGGAAAATTCGGGCAAATTCAGTTCGATTTTCTGGATTCAGGGAGATGCTGGATACCAAATGGAAATGGCCTGGAGCCCCTTCGGGGCCTCAGGCCATTTCGATACCAATTCCAGATTCATTCCACTCCCACGCCATCCAATCCCATCCGATCCCAGATACCATTGCAAAAGTTGAGATAATACCTACTTTGTAAAAAGCGGGAGATGGGAGATAAAGTTGGGGGCTTGCAAAATCCAAGAAGGTTGTGGTAAAAAGAAAATTGGTTTTTGAAAATTAAAAGGCAGAAATATCTTTTGACTTTTGATTTTATCAAAATATATAAGGCTTTAAGGAAATTTTTAAAAATTTCTTTAAATAACTAAGAATTATGAACAAAACAAACAAAATTTTGATTGTATTAACAGGTGGGACTTTTGGAAGCTTTACTGATGAAAAAGGAATTGTTCGTCCTAGCGAGAAAAAGAAGGTAGAAAACATTGTTTCCAGCCTTTTAAATCCTTTTGAACTGTCTTTCAAAATTATAACTCCTTTTAATATTTTAAGTGAGAATTGTACTCCAAAACATTGGAATCAATTAGTGTTTGCTATATCAAAAGAAATTCAAAATAGCAAATACGACGGAATAATTATTACACATGGAACTGACACTATGGCTTATACTTCGGCAGCTCTGTCTTATATTGAGACGATATCTAAAAATATTCCCATTGTTATTACTGGAGCCAATTATCCTATTTTCAATAATTATACAGATGCTCCTGTTAATTTTCAAGATAGCATAACATTTCTTGAATGGGCAATAAGTCACTATTTAAAAGGAGTTTTTATTGTTTTTAATGGATATAGTAAAAATGATAAAGAACATCCTACCCGTATTCATCTAGGAACTAAAGTAAAAAAAGTAGCTTGGGAAGGTTATTGTTATAAGAGCTTTTATTTGGGTAAAGATTATATTGGAAAAATTTACAATAATGATATTGACTTTGATTTTCATTTGTATAATGAACTTTTCCCTCAAAAATATGTATTATCAAATCTAAACTATGGATTTTCTCCAGATATATTTGCATTAAAAGTTTATCCAGGTTTTAATCCGCTAATTATAGAACATGCTATAAACTTGGGAGCAAAATATATAATTTTAGAGCTTTACAATTCTGGTACTGGGCCTGCAGATCAAAGCGAATATTCTCTTTTACCTGTACTGAAAAAGTTTCGAAATAGAGTTTTATTTTTTGCTGTATCTCAACATGAAGGGGAAAAGGGAGCCACTATGGATATATATGAAACTTCTAATTTATTAAAAGAAACAGGAATTGTCCCTCTAAAAGATATAACATGGGAAGCTGCAATTCCTAAGTTAATGCTTGCTGCATATAATTATACAGATTATGAAAAAGTAAAAGAATTGATGTTACGTAACATTGCTGGAGAAATTTCTTGAAGTAATAAACATAATCTTTAAAGTGATAAGTATAGTTGTTTGTTTAGCAGTTCTAGTATATTTATTTAGTTTAATTTCTTATCATATCCAAAACAAATCTTCATATGAAAAACGTTTAACTGATACTTTTAAAAATAAAATCTTATATTTCTTGGGATTTAGCAGAGATGACGTTTCAAGACGCAAATCTATTTTATATTTGATTCTATGTATTTTCGCTCTCATTTCTAGCTGGACGACTATTTCTCCTTACCTCTTCATTGAAAAAAATATTAAAGTGAGGGATGTTTTTTTGCCGTTTACTTCAATATTTTCTATTTTAGCTGTATTAAACATAGCTTTTGCTTTAATTTTGGAAAAATTTATAGAAAAATTATATCCTCTGAAAGACAAGATAGATCCTAATACTGGAGAAAGAAATATTGTTGTAAGGGCTAAGACATTTCATGAATTTTTGAAAAACACTCGAGAACTAAATGTTATTGCAGAAAGAATAGGAAACTCTTTTGGTAGCACATTCAAAGATTCTGATACTATTCAAATGGATACTTTAATTGAACGCTGGAAAAGCACCGATGTACAAGTTGCTTATTTTTTTGACGATATAAAATATGAACATGATAATACTATGATTATTACATTAGTTAATCCATTTTGGACAGAACTTACTCTCTCTGATAAACAAGAAAGATTTCTTTATTGTAATTTTATTAAAAACTATATAAATGGTATTTTAAAAAATTTTCCCTCTCTCGTTGGTACTAATTTTTCGATTGAGTTATTATGTCGAGAAGGTAGTCTCCCACCGTCTTGCTCACGATGTAGAATTGTAATCCGAACAGATTAGTGTCTCACCGGCACGAGTCCTTTTACACCGTGGGCACCGAACTCGGAAGGAGATATTTCTCCCAGAGCTATGCGGGCGACGGTGTAGATGTTTCGCCGGAGAACCAGGAGGGCTTCGGCTCCGATCATGACGGGAAGCGGGGGAATGCCGGGATCGCGCAAGATGATGAAGGCCTGAGGGAGGTATTTTGCCCCGAGACGTTTCACGAAATCCGGGCGGGAGTCGGCGTCAACGACCACGAATCTCCAGCCGGTTTCCTCCGTAAACTTACGGCATATTTTTTGGGCGGGCTCCGAAAGAGGAGAGCGCCGTGAGACGAGAAGTACCAAGGCGAAGCGGTCTTTGAGTTTCTCCAGGAAGGATTTCATTTCCTCAGCCCTTGCGCGGGAGAGGGCGCGAGAGGCCGGGTAGTTGATGGGGAAGTCGGGGGCGTAGGATAACTCGGGGTGTTTGAGAAGAACAAAGGAGAGGGTGCCCGCGAAACGCACGGATTTCTCGCGGGCGGCCTTCATGTAGGTGGCCCACCTGACCACCTTACGGCCGGTCTCGGGCGGTTCGGCCGAGTACCAGCCCGCGGTGGCAACCCGTTCGGCGGTCGCCTTCCTCGGTTGGATCGGCCACGGCTTCCTCGGCGGCAAGCTCGAGGATCTTTTTAAGTTCGGAGGGTTTCATGCGCAGGGCTTCCTTATAGGTGGGCCAGCGGAAGGGCCTGGTGTTTTCCTGCGCCTTCCGTTTTTCGGTCTGTTTCTTTTTATTCTCAGGCTTTTCGTATTTTTCGTAGGCGTACCAGCCCTTGCGAACATCGTGAGCATGAAAAGGATCAGAAAAGCGGTACGGGACATGAAAGGACCCTCTTCATCGGAATGGGACCGAAATAGCGTGAATCGTAGGAATGGGGAGTGCCGTCGCCCGCGACGAAGATGTGGCCCGGGGGAATTACCGTTTCCGAATTTTCCGGGAGCCAGGGAGTGAGGGGCCGTCCGTCCCGGGTGCGAAACTTCTCCGGGCCGAGATCAAGGGCCCGTCCCTCGCGGGTGAGGCAGAGGAAGTGTTTTCCCCGACGCACGATTCTTTCCCCGGGGAAACATACGGCGTGTTTGATGAGCTTAATTTCCCGGGGAACGATAAAATCGTTTTCGGGGGGAAGGAATTCCAGGAGTTCGAATCTCCGGAGTGTTTCGGGACAGCCGCGGCGCAGAAGCACCCTAGCCCCGGCCGAAGGGGTTGCGGAAATGATGAGGTGCGTGGCGAGCCCATAGGTCAGAAGGCCGCCTATGAAAAGAACCGTAAAAATCTTGTAAATACAACTTGAGCACTTCATTCCGAAGGCGTGGGGGATTCCTCCGGCAGCGGAATTTTCATAGAGCCTGACCGGGGAGCGATCAGGGGGATTCTCAGGCCACCCCTTACCACACAGCGGTCGTCCAGGACAACGGCCTCCGGTGGAAGTCTCGAGAGCACGGTGTCCAGGTATTTCCGAACGGTCTCATATCTAGATTTTTTGAACACCCTCACGATCCGGTTGACGTCAGTGGCGGATATGCGAACCCACTGAATGCGCTCGGGCCTGAGAACCACCGGAGGAGGAACGTCGTAGTTCTTCCCGGCGGTGCGCTTCCTTTCCGCCTCTGAAGCCTTTTTTGAGGAGTGTCCACCCAACTGTGGAGATTTTAGAATAAGCAAATTACAAAAGGAGGGTGGACACTCCCCCTTCAAATCTCCACCCTCTTCCTTATCTTCTCCCTTATCTCCTTTACCCATTTCGGCCCTTCTTCGGTTGAAACCTCTTCCTTTACTCTTGAGCCTGAACCCAATTCCCTCTCTTCTATATCTCCCGCTTCCGTCCCCGGTTCGTTTCCATCTCTTATTATCCTCTCTGCTATTTTTTCCCCAGATACATCACAAACATCCTTCCTTTTCCTGCCTCTCTTTCTTTTCCTTAAGGTCAGTTCTTCCTCCGCCTCGTCAAGCAAAATACATCGAAAATAGCCCATCCTGTCTGCTTCCTCTATTACCCTTTTCAATACTAGTCCCCTTACGCTCCTCGGAATCCGAGATAATATCTCCGCTGCTTTTCCTTCAAGCGCTATCGTGAATCTTTTTGTCACTTCTCCCTCCTACCATTCCGTCCTTACCTCTATTACCGGCCACTTCCACGTTCTCAGCCACTTCAAAAAATATTCCTGTAATTTCCGTGCTTCTGGAGACGCTTCTTCTACTATCACTATGTACCCTTCTCCTTCTTCTTTTATCTCCCATACCACTTCCTTACACCTCAAATTCCCCCAATTGATTGCTTCTTTGTCACACCCGATCTCTTTTATCTTCTCCAATTCTATGCAATACCCTTGACTAGAGGGTTTATATAAATTCGTTATCAAAAAGTTTACGTTTCCCTTTAGTAAGCCTATATCATTTGGATAGAGAAGATCGGGATCTAAACCTGCCTTCCGTAGATCTTCTCGTATCTCTTTCAAAAAGAGCCATTCTTTATGTAAAGTTGGAAAAATCGAATAAAAATCTTTCCTATTCATTTCGTCTGATTACCTCTTCTAGTATGTATTTTGCTTGGCCTTCTACATTTGCCATCTCAGGATCCTCAGGAATTAATGTTACCTTGTGCCCTAGTTTCTTTACGTCAAAATAGTGTGTTCCGCCTCCTATCCCTATAACCGTATCCACTATCGCTGTTATCTCTCCTACTTCTGCTTTCAAGGAAGAAAGCAACATCTCGGCATATCTTTCTTCCGCCCGGCGCTTAGCTCCGCTTAAGTCCAGCTTTTCACCGTAAAAACTGCCACCTCCTCGCCTCAAAAATTCCCTTAATACACGGGGGGGGAGCTCCCTTAAAGGCTCTCCAAGCTCTCCCCTGAAAAGTTCTACTAATTTCATTACCCCTAATCGCCAAAGAGTTGCTCCCTTCGTTATCCTGAAGTCGTCCCCTTGATCCTCTATCAAAAGCCAGTCAACCGTGTTGTACCCTAGGTCAAGAACCAAAATGTACTCGGCCCCGGGAGGAAGATTCTTCCTTACCTGCCAGTAACCGCCCTGGCCCTGGGGAACTACTACGCCTCCCTTCACTTCCTCGTCAAGGAGCGCTTCCATACTGTCCTTCTTCGGCCAGCTACCGGGAGGAATGCTTACAACCACCATATCAAAATCCGATTTCTTTCCTTTTTTCTCAATCAAGAGGCGGGAATATTCAATGACAAGGGGAACCATCCTTAGTATGTCGGCATAATCACTAGGCCCGTAACAGCCGGGCTCCACCCGAGCATCCCTTCCCAATACAAATCTCTTTCCGCTTCGGCTTATGATTATCTTGTCCTTCGATTCCAGAGGTGTAGGAGAATATTCCGCCATCAGAGACGGAAAAGAAAAAGAAAAAATTCCTTCATCCAGGTACGCAACCTTCGTTTCTCCAAACCCCGGATCAATACTCAGAACCTTCATGTTCTCCTCCTCGAAGTTAAAGAAATAAGAAAATAAAAAATAAATAAGTTAATTATTTGTTCCCGTATAACCCCGGTTTTTTTGTTTCCATTGTTGATAAAATTAAAGTTCGGCGGGAAAAATTGATTTGCGAGTCAATAAAAATGGAGTTCGGCGGGAAAAATTGATTTGCAAATCAATTTTGAAAGGTAATTTTTCCTTAAAAAAAAGGAGGTTCGGGAATGAATAAGAGAGAGTTGATTGAAAGAGTTACTGAGGAACTAGGAGGAGGCAGGAGTCTTGCGGCAAAGGCGGTCAATGCGGTGATAGATGTCATCAAGAAGGCTCTTGAGGACGGAGAGGATGTGCGGCTTGTGGGCTTTGGAACCTTTCGTGTTATTGAGACGAAACCAAGAAAGGGAAGAAATCCTAAAACGGGAGAGGTTATCGAAATTTCGGCGAAGAAGAAGGTCAAGTTTCAGCAGAGCAAAACATGGGATCTGTCCTGATAATTTCGGGGGAGTTTTCTCCCCCATTCCGGTCCCTTATTCTTCAGGGCAAAAGACCATTAAAGGTATCTCTGGCCGCTCTAATGGAACTCCTTATTGTTCAGGAAAGCAAAAGATAGTGTAGTTTCCTTATAGCAAATCGGAAGAGATTAAAAAGGCGGCTGGAACTTTTCTTTGGGAACTCCTTATTGTTCAGGTATCAACTGCTGAACAGAACGTTGCAGTACAGGCAATAAGAACTCCTTATTAATCAGGTAGGAATTATTTGCTTCCAGATGAGGCCCTTCTGAATGAGTGAATTTTTGCAACCCTAGGATTTTCCTTTCTGATTTTTTCAAGATCTCCCGGCATATATCCGAAGGAAGTAGCCTTTATCGGTGTGAATATTGCCCGATATTCGGAATTTCCTATCTTAAAAGAATACCACCTTCCGAAATACCCCACCTTTACATGTCCTGGGACAAGAAGATCTTTTTCCATAAACCAGGCTACAATTTGTTTGAGGGTGTTATTTTTTCCTCCGGCAATGATGGGAGCGTTTTCCTTTTCAAGATTTTTTTCCTTTACCACACGTAAGAAAGATTCATAGATGGCATCCGGCCTTACGTAAACCGTTCCGTCGGGTTGAGAAATTGCCACAAAACTTCCTTCAGGTGCATCGGGAGGAATGGGAAGATCGGGATTGTTGAGCTCTTCCTCCGTAAGAGACCTGTTTATAAGAGGCGTTATTTTTTTAAGGATTTCTCCCGGCTCTACCCCCTTTGGGGTTATGCCCTCAAAATCTTCCCCCATTCCTTGCTGGTTTAAAGAAGAGGACTCAAGAACCTTTTTCACGTCGGCCTGAGAAATTTCCTTTTCCCGTGCCAGCCTGTCAGCGGTCTGAAGGAGATAAAGGTCATACTCCTCGGCACTTGAAGGGGGATATTTTACGTTTTCATGGTGGTGCCTTTCCACGGTGGCGAGAATGTCGTGCTTATGGGGATAGGATTCGGGGATTATTTCGGTAAGTATTCTGGCGGAAAGGATAGGGTGATCTCCGGTGGCATAATTTTCTTTCAAATAGCTCTTGCCTACATCATGTCCCAGAAAAATTAGAAAATATTTCCCCGGAAGAAGGTCAAAAACAAACGGCATTTCTTTTTTGACCAGTTCGATCCCGATGAGGGCTGTATTGATAGAATGTTCCAGTAGGGAAATATTTTTTAGGATAGAATAACCGATGGAGGCATCTCCTGAAGCGGCTGATACTACGGAGGACTTATCTTCTGTGTCAGCGAGCAAAAAGAGAACCTTCAAAACGGCTTCATAGGCTCCTTCTTTTAAAAGTTTTTCTTTTAATGGCAGGATGCTTTTCTTGAGGAATGTGGACAACGGAGAGGGGCCGTCGAGAAGATATTTTTCCATCTCTGATAAGGTTTTGTCCTCGGTCAAATACCCGGCATCTTTTTCTTCCGTAGCTTTTGGCTTTTGATCAAGGATAGATTCAGATGAGATTTCTCCTGAAGCTTTGTCTGAAGTTACTTTCGGTTTACCTTTTTCTGTTGCTCCCTGCGGAGGTCCAGTGGTAAAAGGTATCTCCTGTTTTGTAATTATTGCTTGATTTTGGCTCCAGAGAACTTTTGCAAGATCTTCAAGCCCTATTTCAACTTCCTTACCATTGATTAGTTTCCTGCAAATTTTGTCGAGAAAAGGGTCTCCATAAAAAGGAATTTTTCTATATTTTCCGATCTTCCAGGTAACATATAGAAGGATTGGAGAAGTCGCTAGCAGGATTTCCTTCAATGTAAGCCTCCTGAAAAGGACCTTTGATTTTTAATTATTATTTCAGACACACTTAGAAAGGGAGGTTTTTTATGAGGGTGGATCTTAGTTTTGCCGATGTCGTTGTTTCTCCTAACAAGATTAAATTTTACGGCAAAAGGGAAGGAACTATAAGGGTGGACGGGACAACGAAGAAGGTACCGGCGGTTAAGGAAGGAGAGATAAGATTGCCCCTGGAGAGGTTTCTCGAAGTCCTGGGAAATATTCTGGCAAATTCTATTACACTGGTTCCAAAAGCATCAGAAAGGACTGAAAAATTAAAAGAAACCGGAGAAAATACGGGAGCGGAAAATACGGAAGCGATGGGACAGGAGATCAGCAACCGTGGGGAAAAGGCCGTGAATACGGGTAGTCCTAAGGAAGAGGAACAGATGGAAGATTCTGAAAAGGAAGAAGATAGAATTGAGGTACAGGGAGAAGAGGAGCGTGGGGAAAGGTCGAAAACGGAGGTCTTCCGTTTCAAGGGACGGGACGGATTTTCAGTGCTCCTATTTCCGGTCAGAAATGGGGTATATTTTTCAATTGCACGGAGGGAAAACAATGAGATTGTAGAAAAATCGGCGGGTTGGGTGAGGCCTTCAAGGGTTCTCGTGTTGGCAGAGGCAATAGGAGCCTCCCTTCACGAAGGAAAGCTTTTGAGGACCCTTGCGGGATCGATTCTTCTGGCAGAGAAGGGAGAGGTTTCCTTTATGGATGGTTCCGCCGGGACTACCCTGACGGGAACTCAAAGGCGGGAACTCTTCAATCTCATCTCGGCAAAATTTCTGGGAGCAAACGGACGATTGGCCTTCCGAGCAGGAAGAGTTTCCATCAGAGAAGACGGTCAGGGGAATTTTCTATTGAGGATGGGAAGGAATGAAGGCAGGCTTTCTCCCGGAGATTTGATGATACTCAGGAGTGTCTGCCTTTAAAATTTCCCGGATAGTCTGCAAAAGCTCAAAAAATGTGAACGGCTTTTTCAGTACCCGAAACGGTTTTTGCAGAGAAGTTGTGGCGTTCCTCAGCTTTTGAGGGTCAACATATCCGGTCATTATTATAAGGGGGCAATTGATCCAGGGGAACAAATCACAGGCCATACCGTCTGGTAGGAGGCAGTCGCTAAGAATAAGGGAAAAATCTTTCCTTTTCAGGAGAGATAGGGCCCCTTTCAGGGAAGGGGCCGTTTGAATTTCCCAGTTCGGATAATAGCTTTTTAGGAGATTTTTCAGGGTTTTTCTTATATCTCTTTCGTCTTCTATGATGAGAATTATCATATTGATTCTCCTTTTCGAGGAGGAAATTAGCAAAAAATTTTTGGATGGCCCATTAGTAGGAACTCCTTCAAACAAATTGTAGCCTGGTTTATGGAAAAAGATCTTCTTGAATAATCAGGACTTCCTTCCTACACCGAAGTTTTCTCGTTCAAAAAAAGCCCCGATTTTTTGTTCGAGAAACAGTTTTTTCGTTCAAAAAAGTCCCGATTTTTTGTTCGAGAAACGGATTCAAGAAAACAAAAGATAAAAAGGCCCTCAAAATGAGGGCCTTTTAAATTTATTGCCCGGTTTTCTTTTTCGTTAAACGGTGTTTCCCTTAAGTTCTTTCACAAAAGCATCAATAGGATTTTCTCGCTTACCGACTTTTTTGGGAATATTAATTCCTCTTTTTCGTAATTCGGTAACGATTTTCATTACCTGAAACTTACTGATCCCCAATTTTTCGGCAATTTCAGTAGAAGTCATATTAAGATAGTTTTCATAGACAAACTTTACATCTTCTTTGGTTACCGGCCTACTACGCTTCTTTCTTACCTTTTCTTCCATACATGCCTCCTTTCGATCTTTTATGTATTTATCGGTTGTTACTTTATTGAACTTAATACGTATTGTCAATATTTTGAAAAAAATCGGTTCTTGCTAAGAGAGAAATTATTTTCTTATGCTTGAGAAGGGAATATACTTAGAAAAGCATTTAACAAGAAAGGCCCTCAAAGAGGGCCTTTCTATAGAAAAGGGGCGGAGTTTTAAGTTAAGCCGGGCCGTTATTCATCCCACAAAGGTTCGTCATCAAGGAAAATTAAGGGAATTATGTATTGCATATAGTCAGGAATTTGTTCCTCGGAAATAAAATTTCCATTGATTTTTAAAATTCTTTTTTCCTCTTTGAAATTTACCGGAAAAATAGGAAACTCATCCGATTCAGCTAAAGTCATAAAGTGACCTACAATATCGAAGTCCATTTCAGCATGGTAGGTCTGGCCAAATACTTCCGCATCAAGGGTTCCATACAATTTTGAGATTACAGGAAAGACGAAATTTGGATCATTGACTTGTTCTGTTTTCATCTCAATGGTTATGTTTCCATTTAGCCTTACTCTCCCGAGCCCTAGGTCTTTAGTATCATATTCAGCATCATAAAGACTTATGATAGTTTTATCATAAGAGCTACAGTTTTTGATTCCTGGCGAAAGATTTAATGCAGGCAAACAAAAGGAAGGATCAAAGAAAGATTCTGTTTCTGCTCTGTAGAAAGTTTTGCCGTCTTTTTGACATTCTGTTACCAGATGGTAACGAGGATTGGGCCTACCGGTATCAGCCACAATACCCTCTACAATTTCAGCCAGTTCTTCATCAACTTCAATTCTCTGTTCATCCAGTTCTATCCATCCGGTCCAGTCTTCATCTTCATTCCACTGCATATTAACATTTACTTGATAATTTCTTCCTTCTATATTTATTATACCACTTCCGGTAAGTGTTTCAGCTATAATAAGACAATTTTCGACGTCACTTTCCTTTTCAAAATCACCGGTAATAATGTAATTTAAGTAAACATCAGGTTCAATTTGGTAACGTCCATAATGGTTATCAAAGTGGTAGTGAGCTCTTTCGGTGTGTCTCTGAGGAACATTATCTTTAAAGGTTTCAATTAAGGCTGAACCTCCGGCTTCATCGGATACGGTTATAACACAAACTTCTGTTCCCTTGGCAAAAGTGGGAAAAATCAGGATAGAGAGCAGGATTATTAGGAGCTTTTTCATAGGCCCTCCTTATAATGAAAGTTTTGGGTTTTATAGCAAAAGATGTTCAGGAAAACAAGATTTTTAGGTGCTTATTTTTTTCAAAGATTTCATAATCTTATTCATTAGATATTGTCTGTGTTTAGGAGTTGAAAAAGGACAGAGAACTTTTATTAAATACATCAAGAAGTTTTCATCAGTCTTTCCTCGATAATGAAAAAAAGGTATTGAAAAGAAAAATTGAAGAGCAAATCAAAGTTTGACCAAGTATTATGAAGGAAAGAGCCTCCCTAATATCACCGCTGAGATGATCAGCACTGTTTGCCAGGCTTCATGTCAGGCCTTAGAGACCAGGGCATAGTTAAGGTCGGCTAAAACCTTTTCGGCGTTGTCTCTAGTAATTCCGTATTGAGCCAATACTGATGGTTGAGTACCTAATGCAGATCCTAAAATGTTAATGGCTCCACTATTTCCAATCTTTAATGCTGCCCTTCCTGAAAGAGAACCACCCGTAGTAACTTCCCCTTTCCATCCCATGTACTGTCCCAGGAGTTCAGCGGCGAATCGGAGGGTTTCGTCTCTAAAAGCACGGTCCTGAAGCATTTCATGGGTTACTGTCTTGGGAGAGGGAGCCGAATTCGAGAGTCTGGGAGCCGGTGGAAAAACGGATAAGGGCCGGTTTCCCGTCCGCTTTGCAAGATGTTCACACTCGCGTTGTAATCCCTGTCCATAAAAGCCCCGCATTCGGGACATCTATGAAGCCTCTGAGCCAAAGTCTTGGGAACTCTAAAACCACAAACAGAACAGTCCTGAGTCGTATAGGACGGGTCAACCCTCACCACCCTTGCCCCCGCCATCACAGCCTTGTAGGTGACAAGGGTAAGCTCTAAACTTGTAGGTCAGTAAGAACTTAGTCTCTTCCTTATATAAAAAAACAAGCTTTCATTATAAAAAGAAAAAAGGCCCTTTCCTTTCGGGAAGGGCCTGGTAAAGGAGAAGAGCTATCAAAGCTTAGTGGACCAGCGGTCGGTTTCCGGACAGCGCCGACCGGGGAACCTCAATGGGAATTCCGGCAACACGGATAAGGACGTAGTCTTCTTTTTCTTGTTTCTTGTCGTGATTATCTTTGTCCTCTTTCTGTTCCTGATTCTCTTCCTTTTCCACGGGCAAAGTGGTGAAGCTCCAGGTTAGGATACTACCAAGCCTCTTTTTCCAGTAGATAAAGAGCTTGTCAGGGAAGAAAATGGTAATAAGTGGCAGAAGTAGAAAAGAGACTACGAGGCCAAATCCAATGAGTACTCCTACGATTCCAATTAGATAACCAATAGCATAACCAAGTTGATACATAGGGCCACCTCCTTGATTGATTTGGGATTTTTTTTGAAAAAAAAGGAAGCGGAGGCAGCCCTATCCCCAGGCGGGGAAAGAACTGCCCCCGCCCGGGGGTACATGATCAGGAAGCTACTTCACACGTGTGCCTTATGCGGCAACTGACAATCTCTTTTTTCTCTTTTTGACGTAAATTTTGATTAATTTGGCAGTGAATCCTATCGCTAATATGATAGCTCCACCTACGGCAAAACCTTCCATCCCTGTAAGTTCTAACATAGTTTTCCACCTTTTGTTCCAATCTATTCTTCCTAATTGGATTTATGGGTTACTTAGGCAGTATTCCGAGGAGTTTTCCTAAAAGTTCTAAAATTTTTGGATTGGTCGCCACGATCAGAGCGCCTAGTCCGATCAAAATCATATATAGAGGGTAAAAACGTTTTTCTATTTCGTTGAAATGTTTTTCTATTTTGTTGAAACGTTTTTCCATTTCAAGGCGCAACCCGGCTATTTCTTCCTTTAGTTCGCTTTTCAACTGAAGCAAATCGTACTTGGTAGCCAGTTCCTCTTTGAGCTCCTCTTTAAGTTCCTTTTTAACTTGTTCTGCAACTTCAATTTTGATGTGAATTTCTTTTTCTTTAGCTTTTTCTTCTAGTGCTTGAAATACGGCATCAAGTGCTTTAATAACCGGTTCTGCTTTTTCTTTTCCTAATGCTTCCTGAATGCTTTTTACAGCTCGGAAATAACTATTCATGGTTTCTTTATATATCGTCGTTTTTTCCATGTCCACACCTCCTCGCAGTTATTTTTTTTTTGATCCCTGGCGAGGAGGCTCTCCCTGGTGGGGAGAAAACTTCCTCCCCACCAGGGGATTGCGGCCCTTTCTGATTTGCCCCGGCCCGGATCGGAGCAAATCAGGTGAAAATCTTTGGGAATGAAAAAGAAAGAAAAAAGAATATAAAAAAAGATATTTTTTCAGTCTTTTATCAAAGAACGAAAGAATCTCTTTTATTATAAATTAAAAACAGATTTCTCGAAGGAAAGCTATTTTTTTGCTGAAGTGGAAATTTCGATCTTTTTTCCCTTGACAATACTTCAAAGTTTCCTTCATCCTGGAAAAAGGAAAGAAGCGGTATTTGCGCCTTTCTGGTAGTTTGTTTTTTTATATCTTAGAGGAAGAGCCGAAAAGAGGTATAAGAGGAGGCAAAATGAAAGCTTCTCTCGACAAAAATACGACGTATTTAATAACGGACACCTCCTGGTGGATGGAGATGGCAGATAGGGGGTGGAAAGTCAAGCCGCCCGCTGGAAGTGTCTTTCTTATCCCCAACGTGGTTTTCAGAGAGCTTGACGGCCTGGCTAAGAACAAAGAGAAGGCTCAATTAGCAAGAAGGGCAGTAAGAGAGATAGCAGAACTGGCAAAAGAAAGAAAAGCTCGCTTGCTTGAGGTTAACAGAAAAGAAAGGTGGGACGCCCTTCAAAGCAAAGCCGATGAGGAGATAGTAGAAGCAGGAAAGGTGTTAAAAGATAACGGGTATAAAGTCAAACTGTTAACTATAGACACCGGGCAAAGGGCCCTTGCAAAAATGATGGGGGTTGAGACGGAGGTGAATTTCAAAGAAAGAGTAAAAGACGAAAATGAAGTTTTTAAATTTTTCAAATTCCTTTTGAAAGGGATATTTTGGTTTCTTATGTTTTCATTTCTTATTGTTTTACTCGCAAACGGAGATATGGGATCTGGTTTTCTGTTTCTGGGAATTGCAGGTGGATATATCCTCTACAGGAAATGGAAGACTGCCAGAGAATATAACCGGCGGTTAAAGCCGAAAATTCCGCCAAGCAGGAGAGAAAAAGCTTTCTTTGATGATAGCTATACAAACCTAGATCCTCTTGATGCTCCTATTCATCCTCTTGGCTTGGGGTATCCTAGACTTAGAGATTCTGGAGACTGATAATTAAAGGGGGGATTCCTTCCTTGATATTAATGGGAGCATTTTTTAGGCAACATTTCTCTTCGGGATCCGTTCCTATTTTTCGTTCCGAAAAATAGGAACGGATCCTA
>NZ_JBSLZM010000059.1:0-14085 GCF_056494385.1 Aquifex sp.
ATACTCTTACGCACACTCCTCTCTTTTGAGGGCATCCCTGGAGAGCCGGAGCTTTGGACTTTTTCTTTCGTTTTTCCCTTCCGTATTTGACCAGCTGGTTAAACGTCGGCATTCCTTAACCTCCTAAGGTTAATAAATTTTAAAATAAAAACTCTAAAATGGAGAAGTTCTGGGAATCCTACGGACTGACGGAAGAAGAGTATAAAAAAATCCTTGAAAAGTTAGGGAGAGAGCCGAACCACGTTGAACTGGGTATCCTCGGTGCCCTTTGGTCGGAGCACTGCTCTTATAAGTCAAGTAAGAAACACCTAAGAAAGTTCCCGACTCAGGCACCCTGGGTTATTCAGGGCCCCGGAGAGAACGCAGGCGTTGTTGAGATTGACGATAAGGTATGGGTAGCTTTCAAGGTTGAGAGTCATAACCATCCCTCTTACATAGAGCCTTTTCACGGTGCTGCGACAGGAGTAGGCGGGATAATAAGGGACATTCTCTCAATGGGTGCAAGGCCTATAGCCCTTGCGGACAGTCTCAGGTTCGGGGAATTTGATTATCACGAGACGAAGAAACTCGTCAAGGGTGTGGTAAAAGGAATCAGCTTTTACGGGAACTGTATAGGTATTCCGACGGTTGCAGGAGAAACAATTTTTGAATCTTCCTACAAGACGAATCCTCTGGTTAACGCCTTTTGTCTCGGCATCATGCCGGCCGGAAGAATATACAGGGCACGGGCTACTAAAGAAGGACAGCTCCTGTTTTTAATAGGCTCTTCAACGGGTCGTGATGGTATTCACGGTGCGGTTATGGCTTCGGGTGAGTTCGGGGAAGACGTTGAAGAAAAGAGACCAAACGTCCAGATCGGAGACCCTTACTTTGGTAAAAAGCTTGTAGAAGCCATTATGGAGATTGTTGAGAAGGAACTTGTAGTCGGTATGCAAGATTTGGGAGCTGCCGGCCTTGCAGGTTCGGCCTCGGAGATAGCGGCAAAGTCGGAAAAGGGGGTGGAGTTATACCTTGAAAGGGTTCCTTTAAGGGAAAAGGGAATGACCCCTTACGAGATACTTCTCTCCGAAAGTCAAGAGAGAATGCTTCTCGTTGTAGAAGAGGACAAAGTTCCCGAGATAAAAAAAATAGCACAGAAGTGGCACCTTGAGGGAGAAGTTGTAGGAAGAATTACCGAGGACCGTAAGCTGAGAGCTTTTTATAAAAACGAGCTGGTAGCTGAACTGCCTATTTCCCTGATAGTTGACGAGGCACCCGTTTACGACAGACCCGTGAAGGAGCCCGAATATCTGGAGGAAGTAAAAGAGATAAAGGAAGAGGATATCCCCCAAAAGGATTTAAAGGAAAGTTTATTTAAGCTTCTCTCTTCACCGAACGTTTCCTCAAAGGAATGGGTGTTTACCCAATACGATTACCAAGTCGGAACGAATACCGTATTAATTCCGGGACACGATGCAGCGGTTCTCAGGCTTAAGTGGGTTGTAAGTCCCGAAGTAAAAACAGAAAAAGGAATAGCGATATCCTCTGAAGGAAACGGGAGAATGGTATTTCTGAACCCCTACGAGGGCGGAAAATTCGTCGTTGCGGAAGTTTGCAGAAATCTCGCCTGTGTCGGAGCAAAACCCCTTGCCATAACCGACTGCTTGAACTTCGGCAATCCCGAAAGACCTGAAATTATGTGGCAGTTTGTGAAGGCGATAGAGGGAATGGCGGAAGCCTGTGAAAAGCTAAACATTCCGGTAGTCAGCGGTAACGTATCCCTTTACAACGAAACCGTTGAAAAAGAAAAAATAAGAAACGTATTTCCAACACCCATAGTTGTAGGTGTCGGAGTTCTTGAGAATGCGGAGGAGTACACACCCAGTGTTATAGAGAGAGAAGGGGAGTTATACCTCATAGGGAACCTTGAAGAACCCCTGTCCTTGGGTGGAAGTGAGTTTCTAAAAGTCGTTCACGGACTTATAAAGGGTGACGTTCCAAAGGTAGACCTTGAAAAGGAAAGAAGGCTTATAGAACTTCTCATAGAGATAAATAAAAAAAGGATTCCTATAGCATCTCACGACGTTTCCATAGGTGGTGTTCTGATAACACTTCTTGAGATGGTTTTTCGTTCACCCTTCGGTCTTGAGCTTGATATATACTCCGAGGAAAGGCTTGATAAGTTTCTTTTCTCAGAAAATCCAACCAGGGTTGTTGTATGTGTTGAAAGTGAAAAGGCGGAAGAGTTGAAGAACATTGTAGAGTCAAAAGGTCTTAACTGGTTATACCTCGGAAGAACAAGCGAAGAAAGAAAACTAAGACTCGTATACAACGGTGAAGAATTACTGAACGAAAACCTTGAGGAGTTAAAAACGTTATGGGAAAAGAGGTTAACAGAGCTCTTAGAATCTTCTTCCTAACTGCATTTATTGTTTTTATCCTTGATATAGTAACGAAAAAGCTTGCAGAAAGATATTTCACCCTGCCTTACGACCCTCTTCCCTTTCTGAAGCTTTACCTAATTCACAACAAAGGCGTGGCCTTCGGTCTTCTTTCGGACCTTCCCGATATACTGAGGATACCTATACTCGTAGTTATACCTATCGTTGCACTATTTATAACCTTTTTTTACACACTGTTTGAAGGTAATAGGTTTACAGCACTGTGCATGGGACTGATAGCGGGAGGTGCACTCGGAAACCTTTACGACAGAATGCTCTTAGGACAAGTGAGAGACTTCATACATCTTCATATAGGTAATTACTACTGGCCTGCCTTTAACCTTGCGGATGCATCCATAACCCTCGGTATATCCCTCTTAATACTCAAAAATCTCCTCGGAAAGTCTACCCTCAAAAGTTTTGTAAACAGAACCCGTTAGGTAAACTTCTTTCAAGTCATCTGAGAAGTCTATAATTAGCTCCTCTCCGCTCCTTGTTATAACCTTTACAGGTTTTTTCTTTACAAGGCCTTTCACATAAGAAACTATGGCGGAAGCGGTAGCCCCTGTTCCGCAGGCGAGTGTTTCGCTTTCAACTCCCCTTTCGTATGTCCTTATTTTTATAGTGTCTTCAGATACGGGCTGGACAAAGTTTACGTTAGTTCCCTTCGGCCGGAACTCTTCGTGAAATCTTAGCTCCCTACCGAGTTTTATAACGTTTACCTTTTCAACGTTTTCCACCGGAACGACAAAGTGGGGAACACCCGTGTTTATGAAATATCCATTAACCTCTCCTTCCTTCGTTTCAAGCCTCTTTTCCTCGGGTTTGGTCGGCGGTGTTAACTGAACCTTTACAACCTTGTTATTTAAAACTTCAGCCTTAATTACACCGGCAAGGGTTTCAAACTTAACGTTTTTCCCGACAATTCCCCTCTCGTATGCGAATCTAACAGCACATCTTGAGCCGTTCCCGCACATCTCCGCAACAGAGCCGTCCGAGTTAAAGAACTCCCACTTAAAGTTGTTTTCGGGGTTTTCAGGATTCTTTATAAGGATTAAACCATCCGCACCCACGCCCGTATGGAAAGAACAAACCCTTTTTACGAACTCCTCCTTAGATATGCCCTTTTTCTTCAAGAAATCCTCAACCTTGTCATCCCTATCGTCTATTACTACGAAGTCGTTTCCCGAACCCTGTAGCTTCCAAAACTCCATGGAGGTTTATTATATATTGATAAAAGTTATTGAAAAGTTTCACTTATCAGTTTAACTTAATTCCTCATGCTTGAGGAGAAGCTTAACAACTTTGTGAACAGGTGTAAGGAGATAGGTTTAAAGATAACACCTCAGCGTATAGCTGTTTACGAGGTTCTTTTAAAGTCAGAAAACCATCCGACCGTTGAGGAGATATACGAGAAGGTTAAAGAAAAGTATCCTTACGTTTCCCTGGCAACGGTTTACAGAACCCTTGAAACTCTTGAGAAAATAGGCCTTGCTAAGAAGGTATGCTTTTGGGGGAACTCCGCAAGGTATGACGCAAACGTGAGTGAGCATCACCACCTCATATGTGAGGTATGCGGAAAGATAGAAGACATAGAGCTTGACCAGAATCTTAACATTCCCGAGAACCTAAGGGGATTCAAGACCGAAGGTTACTCGGTTAACATATACGGCATTTGCCCGGAATGTCTTAATCGGAAGTCCTAAATACTCCCATCCTTTTAAACTTCTCCATTCTTTCCTTTACAAGTTCTTCGGGACTCTTAACACACAGTTCTTTTAGGCAGTTTTTTAAATACCTTCCCAGTATCATTGCGGTTGCCTTAGGAGACCAATGGGCTGCACCGAAGGGCTCGGGTATTACACAGTCTATTACTCCCAGCTCCTTGAGATCTTTTGCGGTAAGCTTAAGGGCTTTAGCTGCTTCCTTTACCTTATTTTGGTCCTTCCATAGTATAGCCGCACATCCCTCGGGAGATATAACGGAGTAGTAAGCGTTCTCAAGCATACACACCCTATTTGCAACTCCGAAGGCGAGAGCTCCCCCGCTTCCTCCCTCACCAATGACAACCGCAATACTCGGAACCTTTAAGAATGCCATGGTATACATACTTTCCGCTATAGCTCTGCTTTGGCCTCTCTCCTCCGCACCTATACCCGGGAACGCTCCCGGAGTATCTATGAAGGTTATAACGGGGATACCGAACCTTTCCGCAAGCTTAAAAACCTTTATAGCTTTTCTGTATCCCTCGGGGTGAGGCATACCGAAGTTTCTCTCTATTTTCTCCTTTGTATCCCTTCCCTTTTCATGTCCTACAACTGCAACAAGTGTATTTCCGAAGTATCCGAAACCCGCAATAACCGCTTTATCCTCCCCGAAACAGTTATCTCCGTGAACTTCCCTAAAGTCTCTTATAAGGAACTTTATATAATCACTTGTGTGAGGTCTTTTGGGGTGTCGTGCTATCGTAACCCTATCCCAGGGTGAGAGGTTTTTATAAAGCTTTTTGGCCTTTTCCTTGAACCGCTTCCTTAGCTCCTTTATCTCGGATAATACCTCTTCCTTCCCGAGCCTGTAGAGTCCCAGGAGTTTGTCCTTCTTTTCCTTTATCTCCCAAAGCTCTTTTTCAAACTCCGGGTGCATACCTATTTATCTTAAGCTGAAGAATATCATGTTGATAAATATCTTTGCGATTATTAACTTTAAGAGTAAAACCTTTCTCTCAAGGAGGTAGAGTATGCTGAGAGCTGAATGGGTTGAAAAAAGAAAAAGATTTAAGAATAAAACCCAGATGCACCTTGCCCGCCAGGGAATAATCACCGAAGAGATGGAATACGTAGCCAAGAGGGAAGGACTTCATCCCGAGTTTGTAAGGCAGGAAGTTGCAAGAGGAAGAATGATAATACCCGCAAACATAAACCACCTGCACCTTGAACCCATGTGCATAGGTATTAACTCAAGGGTTAAGGTAAACGCAAATATAGGGAACTCCGGCCTTGCCTCGGACATACCCACAGAGGTTGAAAAGGCAAAGGTTGCCATAAAATACGGAGCAGATACGATAATGGATCTCTCCACGGGTGAGGCTATCAAGGAAACCCGTGAAGCGATAATAAACGTAAGCACCGTTCCCGTCGGAACTGTCCCCATATACGAAGCTTGGAAGATAGCTAAAGGAAACGTTAAGGAACTTACGGTTGACCTAATACTTGACGTAATAGAAGAACAGGCAAGACAGGGTGTCTCTTACATGACCATACACGCGGGAATACTCAAAGAACACCTCCCCCTTGTTCAGCATAGGGTTATGGGAATAGTTTCAAGGGGCGGAGCAATTCTCGCCCAGTGGATGGCGGAACACGGAAAGCAGAACCCCCTTTACGAGCACTTTGACAAGATATGTGAGATATTCAAGAAGTATGACGTATCCTTCTCGTTGGGGGATGCCCTCAGGCCAGGTTGTATAGAAGACGCAACGGACGATGCACAGCTTGCGGAACTTAAAGTTCTCGGTGAACTCGTTGAAAAAGCCTGGAAGCACGACGTCCAAGCTATGGTTGAAGGTCCGGGACACGTTCCCCTTCACCAGGTTGAGTTCAACATGAAGATACAGCAGGAGTGGTGCCACGAAGCACCCTTCTATGTTCTCGGACCGCTGGTTCTTGACGTTGCACCTGGATACGACCATATAGGAAGTGCTATAGGCGGAGCTCTTGCGGGATGGGCAGGAGCTGCAATGCTTTGTTACATAACACCCAAAGAACACCTCGGACTTCCTAACGTTGAGGACGTAAAGCAGGGTGTTATAGCCTACAAGATTGCCGCCCACGCAGCGGACATAGCTAAGCACTGGCCCGGAGCAAGAGACTGGGACCTTGAGATGTCAATAGCAAGGTATAACTTTGACTGGAACAGACAGTTTGAGCTTGCCATGGACCCAGAAACCGCAAGGGCTTATCACGACGAAACTCTTCCCCAAGAAGGTTATAAGACCGCTAAGTTCTGTTCAATGTGTGGACCTGAGTTCTGTTCCTACAAGATTTCCCAAAAAGTTCAAGAAAAAGTTCCCGCTGAAGAGCTTATAGAAAAAGGAAACTGGGTCGCTCCGTGACCCTTTCTCTTCTTTTAAACTATTCTTTTTATGAAACTCTTTATCGTTGAGTCTCCTACCAAGGCTAAAACCATCCAGAAATTCCTGGGGAGGGACTTTATAGTTAAAGCCACGTTAGGCCATATAAAGGACCTTCCCGAAAGAGAACTTGGCGTTGACTTGAAAACTTTAAAGGCTAAATACGTTTACAAAAGAGGTAAAAAAAAACTCGTTGAAGAGTTAAAAAAACTCGCAAAAAGGTCGGAGATTGTTTACATAGCAACGGACCCTGACAGGGAAGGGGAAGCTATAGCTTACTTTGTGAAGGAGGATATTAAAAAGGTAAATGGAAATGTAAAAAGGGCAGTTTTTTACGAGGTGACAAAGAAAGCGGTTGAGGAGAGTATAAAAAACGCAGGCGATGTCAATATGAATCTCGTTTACGCTCAGTTTGCACGAAGGATTCTTGATAGACTCATAGGATACCTCGTATCACCGATTTTGTGGAGGGAGTTTAAAAACTACAAACTATCCGCCGGAAGGGTTCAGTCACCTGCCCTAAGGCTAATCGTTGAGAGGGAAAGGGAGATACAGAACTTTAGGGTAAAGAGGTATTACTACGTTAACGTTTTACTTGAAAAGGACGGACATAGGTTTAAGGCGGTTTACGATTACAGGTATGAGAATCCTTCCGATGCAAAGATAATAGCCCAAAAACTTGAGAAGGGCTTTTTCAGTGTTTACAAAATTGAAGAACGAAAGGAAAAGGTAGCACCGCCTAAACCCTTTATAACTTCAGACCTCCAAGCTGAAGCAAACGCGAAGCTTGGTTTCGCTCCGGAAAAAACCCAGAAACTTGCACAGGAGCTCTACGAGAAGGGATACATAACCTATCCGAGAACGGACAGCTATAGAATGAACGAAGAGGTGGCAAGGAAGTTTATGGAATACATAAGGAAAAATTTCGGAGAAAAATACGTGGGAAGACCGAGAAAGTTCAGACAGAAAAAAACCGCTCAAGGAGCACACGAGTGTATAAGGCCAACGAAGGTTATTAAAGAAATTCCGGAAAGGGATGAACTCAGAAAACTTTACGAACTTATTTTCGGAAGAACCCTCGCAAGCCTATTCAGTGATATGGAAATCCTTAGGCAGAAGGTAACAATAGAAGCGATTACACCCGAGTTAAAGCACCCCGTTCACCTGATAGCAAAAGGGATTAAAATAGTTCACGAAGGGTGGAGCAGAATTTACCCGACGGATATAAAGGATGAACCCCTTCCGGAGCTTGAAGAAGGGGAACTCCTTGAACTGGTTAAGGTTTTCCTTGAGGAGAAAAAGACACAACCCCCACCAAGGTATACGGAGGGAACCCTTGTCAAGACCCTTGAAAAACTCGGAATAGGAAGGCCTTCAACTTACGCGGTAATAGTAAAAACACTTAAAGAGAGGGGATACGTTGAGATAAAGAATAAAGCCCTTTATCCTACGGAGATAGCCTTCCAAGTTGTGGACTTCCTTATGGAAAAGTTTCCCATTCTAATGGACTATAGGTTCACTTCCATTATGGAGGAGAAACTGGACCTCGTGGAAGAAGGAAAAGTTAACTGGAAAAACGTTGTTCACGAATTTACGGACAAGGTTCTGGGTAGAGAGGTTTTAAAAGTTTAGTGGTGGCCCAGGGCGGAGTCGAACCGCCGACACCCCGGTTTTCAGCCGGGTGCTCTACCACCTGAGCTACCGGGCCTACTAACCAGAATAATATTTTATAAACCTTTTTCTTCATTTTCAAGTTCCTAACCTATTGCTTTCAACTCCACACGGTAGATTAGGAACTCCGCACTCCTTTAAAGAGATTATAAAGCTCTATGAATAACTTGTGAAACTCCCGAACTTAAGAAAGTCCACATAATTTTCGGAAATTCGGAGTGCGGGAAAATGTTCAAAAATTTAGCCCCATCTTCTCCTTTTTAATCAATACGGAAATGAAAGTGCCATCAAAACATCAAAGCATCAAAATATCTGGATGCATATTCTTTATTCCATTGCCAAGAAGCCAACAGAGCTTCTTAGCCCTATCTAAGGATACATTATACACACAAAGAATTTTGGTTTGGTAGAATGTTTAAAAACTTAAAGGAGTGTAAGCTATGGAGATACAGACGTTGGTTGAGTCAAAGGAACAACTTGCAAAGGAAAATGTTGAAGAGTTTTTGAGAAAAAATTATCCCGATAGATATAAACTCATAGAAAACTGGGAGGAACTTAAGGGAGAGTTTGACGTTATGCCTTTGGAAAACGATAAATACCTTGTTATTTACTCAATACCCGAAAAGGAGTTTGAGAAGGAACTTGGCATATTCCAAAGCATAGGAGAAGCTATGGGGGCTTTTCTCTCAACCGCTCTTGAACATGGTTGGGAAGAGGTTCCCAGAAGCTACGTTATATACCACGCAGAATTTACGGACGACAGGAATAAGCTTATAGCGGGAATAAAGACGGAAGAGGGAGTATCAACCTACGACCAGTTAAAGCTCGAAGAAATGATGAAGAAGATGGTAAGGTATCCTAGGGTTATAGCCTACTCCTCGGATGTTCTCACATACATTAAGGATTTATATCCCGATATACATACAAAGGCTTACGTAATAGCCAGGGAAATAGCTAAAGAGGTAGGGAGCGCCCCGGAGCTTGAAGAACTGGGAAAGGTTTACGGTGTAGACACTTCAACCCTTGAGGGTAAACTCAACCTTATAGAGAAGCTACTCCGAAACCCCGTAAAGCTTCCCCATGGAAGAGAAATAAATCTCAGGCCTTACTGGTATCCCCTTGAGTAGGATGATAGCGGTTTTACTTCTTTCCTTCCTTAGCTTTCTCTACTCAAGTACACCGATAAGGGATTTTCACGTTTTCCGTTTTTATCTTTCGGAAGAGGAAATGTATAAAGCGTTCTTAAAGGAACTTAAGGTAAGAAAAGGCTGCTCCGTTGAAATCGGGTATGCTTCCTGGTACGGTCCGAAGTTCCACGGAAGGAGAACAGCAAACGGCGAGATATTTGACCTATACAAACTCACGGCAGCTTCAAGGACACTTCCACTCGGGACATACGTTCTCGTTTACAACCTTGAAAATGAAAGGTTCGTAGTTGTTCGTATAAACGACAGAGGACCCTATGTCAAGGGAAGAATAATAGACCTCTCCTTTGCAGCTGCTTACGAGCTCGGATTATACAAGAAAGGTGTGGGAAAGGTTGCGGTAATACCTTTAAAATGTCTATCCCCGTTAACACAGCTCAAGCTCTACGATGAAGTGGTAAAGCATATACTCCGCACCTATTAGAATTTTTTTTATGGATAAACCTTGGTCCGGGAGGTTTAAAGAAGAAACAGATAAGTTCGTTGAGGAGTTCACGCAAAGTGTAAGTTTTGATAAAAAGCTCGCCCTTTACGATATCCTCCAGGATATAGCTCACGTGAAGACCCTCGCAAAGGCGGGAATACTCACAGAAGAAGAAGAGAAAAAACTCATTGATGAACTCGCAAAGATAAAGGAGGAAATTAAAAAGGAAAAGTTTGAATGGAAGAAGGAGCTTGAAGACGTTCATATGAACATTGAAGCGGAGCTTATAAGAAGACTAGGGGATACAGGCAGAAAGCTTCACACAGCACGTTCAAGAAACGACCAGGTAGCTACGGACGAAAGGTTATACCTAAAGGAAGAGATAAAGGAGATAAGGAAACTCCTGAGAGAGTTAAGAAGGGTTCTTGTAAAACTTGCGGAAAAGACAATTGACTTTATAATGCCTTCCTACACACACCTCCAAAGAGCCCAACCAATAAGGGTAGCCCATTACTTCCTCGCATACAGAGAGATTTTCCTCAAAGACGATGAAAGATTATTAGACCTTTACAGAAGGGTTGATGAGCTTCCCCTGGGAAGCGGAGCGGTAGCGGGTGTAGACTTTCCCCTTGACAGGTTCTACACAGCTGAGAACCTTGGCTTTAACAAACTTACGAGAAACTCTATCTACGCAACCGCGGAAAGGGATTTTATAGTAGAGTTCCTCTTTATCTCCGCCCTCATAGGACAACATCTCTCAAGACTCGCAGAGGATTTAATAATCTGGAATACTGAAGAGTTTAACTTTGTAGAACTTCCGGATAAGCTTTGCACGGGAAGTTCCATAATGCCCCAGAAGAAAAATCCCGATGTCCTTGAGCTTATAAGGGGGAAAACGGGAAGGCTTTACGGAAACCTTATATCCCTCTTAACCGTTATGAAAGCTCTTCCGATGGCCTACAACAGGGATATGCAGGAAGACAAAGAACCCCTGTTTGATTCTGCTGAAAACCTGAAGGGAATGCTGAAAGGCATGACCCTTGTCCTTGAAGGTATGAGAATAAAAGAACACGTAATGAGGAAGGCCTCCGGAAACTTCCTGCTCATTACCGATGTTGCAAACTACCTCGTTGAAAAGGGTGTTCCCTTCAGGACTGCTCACCGCATAGCGGGAAGTATAGTCGCATACCTCCTTGAAAAGGGAAAGAGACTTGAGGAGATGAGCCTTGAGGAGTTCAAGAGCTTTTCGGAGAAGTTTGAAGAGGACATTTACGAAATTCTTTCTCCCGAAAAGTCAACCGAGAGAAAGAGGGTTTACGGCGGAACCAGTAAAGAGGAGATTCTAAGACTGCTGGAGGTGGCAAAGAGAGAAGAAGGTTTATAAGCTATCTTTATAGCTCTTCTTATTTAACCTTTTCTTAATTTTTGGTAAACTTTTAAAGCACTCGGAGGGGATTATGCACAGCTTCTGGGTTGACCTGCTTGTGGCTCTCATAAAGATGGTCGTTATACTACTCATAGCCCTCGGTATAGGTGCTTTCCTTACATGGGTTGAGAGAAAGGTAGCTGCTCACATACAGAGGAGACCGGGCCCCATGGTAGTCGGTTGGCACGGACTTCTCCAGCCCCTTGCGGACGGTCTTAAGCTTCTCACGAAGGAGGACCTCTTTCCGAGGCACGGAGATAAGTTTTTATACCACCTTGCTATTATCCTAGCCCTTGTTCCGGCTACGCTTGTTTTCTCTGTGGTTCCCTTCGGTCCCGAGTTCGAGGTGTTCGGGTATAAGGTTAAACCAATACTCTCGGACGTAAACGTGGGACTTCTCCTCGTTTTTGCCCTGGGTTCCATGGCGGTTTACGCGGTTGCTCTTGCAGGATGGGCTTCAAACTCAAAGTATCCCCTGATAGCATCTATGAGGAAGGCGGGGGTTCTCGTTTCCTACGAAGTTGTTATAACCTTTGCGGTTATGGGTCCTATAATCCTTGCTGGAACACTTTCCACATACGAGATAGTTCAAAAGCAGATAGAACAGAAGCTCTGGTATATATGGGTTCAGCCCATAGCTTTTGTCGTTTATATGTTTGCAGCTCTTGCGGAGATGGGAAGGGTTCCCTTTGACGTTCAAGAAGCGGAAGCTGAGCTCGTTACGGGTTTCACCGTTGAATACGGAGGAATGAAGTTCGGACTCTTCCCGCTCGTTGAGTGGTATATAGAAGGACTTACCCTTTCGGCTATAGCTGTTGTTCTCTTCTTCGGCGGGTGGTCGCCGATTAACATCCCCTTTATAGGATTTGTAGACCCCTTGTTCTTCCTCGGGCCTCTGTCACCATTCGTTTGGTTCATTCTCAAAACCACAGCTTTATTCCTCTTCATACTCTGGCTTCACTGGACACTCCCCAGATACCGTATAGACCAGATAACCCAGAATGCGTGGAAAATCATGTTACCCCTCACACTCTTTAATATCGTTATAACTGCAGTGTTAGCACCTATTGTTTGGAGGTGAGTAAGATGATTAAGAGGGTAGCCGCTAAACCTCTTTCTTGGATTGAGCGGATATTCTTTATAGATTTCTTTAAAGGACTAAGAATTACTCTAAAGAACGCTTTCAGGAAGACGATAACCACCCACTACCCTTACGAGAAGTTAACACCGCCTAAGCGTTTCAGGGGATACTTTGCCCACAAGGTTGTTGACGGAACGGAACCTCAGCCGGCATTCCAGGAATGGGTAAGTAGGTATAACATACAGGTGGAATACGGAAAAAGCAGGTGTGTAGTGTGCCTTAGGTGTAAAAGAGCGTGTCCCGTTCCGCAACTCTTTGAAATAGAAGGGAAAAAGCTACCTAACGGAAAGAGGGTAGTAAGTGTTTTCAACATGAACATGCTTCTCTGCACTTACTGCGGTTTTTGTGTTGATGCGTGCCCTGTTGACTGCCTCTACCAGACCGATATACACGAAACTGCGAGCTACACGAGAAAGGACGCAATTCTGACCCTTGAAATTCTTGAACAGATAGGTAGAGACTGGCAGATGAGAAGGGAAAGGGAACCCGACAGGATATGGATAGATGATGAACAAAGGATGAAGCTCTGGGGCGAGAATAATGTAAAATTACCTAAACCCGAGGGAGTTTGATGGGGAAGTTAGCGATTTTTACCTTCTTCTCGCTTCTCGCAATAGCTTCCGGAATAGGTATAGTTACTTTAAGAAATCCCGTTTACGTTGTTGTCGCTCTACTTTCTTCCCTTATAGCTGTTGCAGGAATATTTTTCACCGCAGGGGCTGAACTTGTAGGGGCTCTCCAACTTCTCATATATGCGGTTGCGATAGCGGTTTTCTACATCATAGTTATAAGTGCGGTTCCCTGGCAGAAGGCAAAGGCGGGAGAAAGCCACTACAGGTTTGAAGGATTAATCTCTCTTCCGATAGTTCTTCTTTTATACCTTGAGATGATTGTTGTGTTCCTTCTCGGTGTTAAAGCTTCCCCCAAAGGGGAGATAGCGAAGTTTATTGAAAAACTCGGGAATGCGGAAGTTATAGGTGCTATACTTTTCAGCAAGTATTTTCTCGCCTTTGAAGTTGTTTCCTTAGTGCTCTTAATAGGTATGATTGGTGCGGTTTTAATAGGTAGAAAGGAGAAGCAGACCTATGAAGATGATACCGCTTGAGGCTTTCTTAACGGTAAGTATGATACTTTTCGGACTGGGCGTAATAGGTATCATTGCGAGGAGAAACCTTTTAACGGTTTTAATGAGTCTTGAGCTTGCCCTGAATGCGGTTAATATAGCCCTTGTAGGGGCTGACCATTACCTGGGTCTCGCGGAGGGGCAGATATTTGCCCTATTCATAATTGCCCTTGCTGCTACAGAAGCCGCTGTAGGACTCGGTATAATCATTGCACTCTTTAGACTAAAGAGAGCGGAAAGCACGAGCGAAATAAACGAGCTGAGGGGTTAAGAGATGGAAGGATTATTCGTTATATTCACACCCCTAATAGCCTTTTTAGTAATACTGGCCTTTGGAAGGAAGATAGGAGACCTCGGAAGCGGAATTATAGCCTCAGTAGGAGCAGGCCTAACCACCCTTTTCTCCTTCGTCGTCGCCTTAAAAGCTATCCACCAACCCATTCACATAAAGCTTTACTCCTTCCTTCCTATCTCCAACTACACCCTTAAGCTGGGCTTCTACTTTGACTCCCTTTCCTCCCTTATGGCTCTCGTCGTTTCCTTCGT
>NZ_JBSLZM010000060.1:0-13885 GCF_056494385.1 Aquifex sp.
TAGATATTGCTAAGAAGGAAAAAAAGTTGGTTCTTGTTTATATATACGGTGAGCACTGCCCCTACTGTCACCAAGTTGAAGAGTTTGTTTTCGGTGATGAGGACGTAGAAAAAGTTTTAAGAAAGGACTTTGTTATCGTTTCTCTGAATATTTCCGAGGATGAAGCGGAAAGATTTGACCCGATTGGAACTCCCACCTTTGTGATTTACGACCCCTTTAAGGGAAGTGTTCTGACAAAAATCTTCGGTAGTCTTGATGCGGAGACCTTCCTTTCCATGCTAATAAAGGTCTGTAATAAATCAAGTTTAAGGAGGTGTTAGTTATGAGGACCAGAAGGGATTTCTTTAAGCTCGCAGGTGTTGCAGTGGCAGGTTTTATGTTAGGAATATCTCCTGTTATCTCCCCCGCTTATGCAAAGATAAGCCTTGAGGAAGCACTAAAGGAGCACCTGGGTGTAGGACTGTCTGAAATAAAGGAATCTAACCAGATAAAGATTAAGGCTCCCTCCATTGCAGAATCTGGAGCAAACGTTCCTATACAGGTAAGTGCAACAGTTCCCATAGAGAAAGTAGAAGCTCTTTACATATTCGTTGATAAGAATCCAAACCCTTACATAGCGAGTGTTAAGTTTAGCCCGATAAACGGCGAAGTGTTCTTTGCAACCAGGATAAAGATGGGAGCAACATCTCCCGTTAGGGCAATACTTAAGCTCAAGGACGGCTCTTATCTTATGGCTTACAAGGAAGTTAAGGTTACGGTAGGTGGTTGTGGTTAATAAAAATTACGGAGGTGCGGTATGGCTACCATAGGAAGGGCTATAGTAAGAGTTCCCAAAAGATTAAAAAAGGGACAAGTGTTTAAGCTCCAGATGGTTATCATTCACCCCATGGAAACCGGGCTTAGAAAGGACCCGAAAACCGGTAAAAAAATTCCCGCTCACTACATAACTCATATTGATTTTTACCTAAACGATAAGCTCGTTACAAAGATTAACACGTCCGCCGGTGTAAGTAAAAACCCTTACTTCGCTGTCAAAATGAAAGCGGTTGAGTCAGGAACACTAAGAATAGTTTACGAGGATAATAAAGGCGGTAAGTGGGAAAAGAATGTAAAACTTATGGTGGAGGGTTAATCATGAAAAAGATGGTACTTGCCTCACTTCTCGGTGGGGCCCTCTTTTTAGCTAAGGCTGAAGCTCCCACACCGGAGCAGCTCCGGATTTTAAAAGAGCTCGGTGTTTCTCCCGCAGACGTTATCGTTGAAGAGGGAAGAGACTATTACCACAATCTTAAAGGAAAAACCGGAAAAACCTGTGCATCTTGCCACGGACAGGATGGGGCTAACCTCGTCGGTGCTTATGCAAAGATGCCGAGGTACTACAACGATATAGGAAAGGTTGCGGACGTAGACCTAAGAATAAAAGCATGTCTTGAGAAGTATGTAGGTGTTGACGCTAAAGGTAAGAAGGGAAGGAAGTATATCGTTCCCCTCGCGGGATACGTTGCAACACTCAGTAACGGAATACCTATACAGATAGAGTTAAAGCATCCCGAAGAAAAGAGGCTCTACGAGCTCGGTAAAGAGCTCTGGTATAAGAGGGTAGGTGCGAGAGATTTCTCATGTGCTATCTGTCACGAAGTTCTCGCGGGCAAAAGGATAAGACTTCAAAAACTCGGAGCTCCCGTAAGGGATAAGCTGTACGCCCACTGGCCTGCATACAGAATATCAAAGGACAAGCTCTGGACAATGGAAGACAGAATAAGGGGATGTTATAAGAGTTTCTTCCTCTTTGACCCCGATAAAGGAAAGTTTGACTTCAAGAAAAACTGGGTAAAGAAACCGCCGTTCTACATAGAGGAAGTTATAGCACTTGAACTCTTTATGAAGAAAGCTGCAAACGGTGCAACCATAGAAGTTCCGGGTCTCTTAAGGTAAGGAGGGGTTAAGATATGAAGGGTAAAGTTCTCTTTGTAATGTTTTTAAGTGCGGGTGTTATAGCATGTCAGCCGGCATCCCAGACGGCCAAAGAAAATAAACCCATGACCGTAGCAAAGGCAAGCACCGAGAAAATGAAGAAAGGAGGGAAAGCGGAAAAATTCAGAAAAGCTCTCGCGGCACAAGACAAGTGGCAAAAGGCATGCTCAAATCCTGCACAAATTGCACCTGAAGGTATAGACGTAGCTCAGTTTATCAAAGAAATGAAGGCTACGATTAAGTATCCCGAAGATGGAAACCTCGTAGGAGACTGGAGAAAAGGTGAAGCTTTAGCACTTCTTCCTAAGGAGTATAAAGCTTTATACGGTAAGAAAGGAGGAAGTAAGAAGGGAAACTGTTACGCTTGCCACTGTGGAGACCCGAGAATAATAGCTTGTGGTAATATCGGACCTTCCCTTAGGGGATATGCAGACAAAGGAATAGATCCCAAGATAACTTATGACAGAATATACAACCCCTGGTCTCAGGTTCCCTGTTCAACGATGTTCAGGTTTGGATATCACGGTCTCCTCACACCTGAAGAAATTGCGGATATAGTCGCCTACCTCCACGACCCCGAAAGTCCCATTAACAAGTAATTTCCCTTCTTTTCTTTTTATACTTTTCTTAAGGAGGTTAGTGTATGCATCTGACCCGCAGAGACTTCTTAGAACTTGCGATAGTTACCGGAGCTTACCTCGCATCAAACCCCGTTTCTGCTCTCGCAAAAATGACCCTTGACGACATACTTTCCTTTAAACCTGTCGGAAACGTAACACTTCTCTTTACAACGGATATGCACGCACACCTAAAACCCCACTACTTTTCCGAGCCTATGAACCTGGTAGCTCCCAAGAATTTGAAAGGACTACCCGGAACGATAACGGGTAAGGATTTCTTAAAGCTTTATAAGATATCTCCCGGAACCCTTGAAGCTTACTTTATGAGCTGTGTGGACTTTCCGGTTCTTGCGGAAAAATTCGGAAAGATGGGAGGAGCAGCTCACATAACGTGGCTCATAAAGCATATAATAGCCGAAAGGGGAAGGGATAAGGTTCTCGTCCTTGATGGAGGAGACACCTGGATAACGACCGCTGTAGGGACATTCACAGATGGAAAAGCAGTAGTTGACTGGATGAAGCTAACCGGATACGACCTTATGGTCGGACACTGGGAGTTTACCTTCGGTAAGGATATAGTTCTAAAGAGAATAAAGGAGCTTGAAGAAGCCGGATGCGAGTTTATTTCCCAAAACATAAGGGAAGTTGATGAGTTCGGATTTGAGGGAGACCTTGTATTCAAGCCTTACACAATAAAAGAGGTCGGAGGAGTAAAACTCGGAATTATAGGAAACTCCTTCCCGTTCACCCCTATAGCAAATCCCAGGCAATTCGTGGAGGGATGGAGCTTCGGTATAAGAGAAGACACTATGCAGGAATACGTAAACGAACTTAGGGAAAAACACAAGGTTGACGCGGTAATCCTACTTTCCCACGACGGACTACTACTTGATATAGCGCTTGCAAAGAAAGTTCAGGGAATAGTCATAATTATCTCGGGACACACCCATGACGTAGTTCCGAAAGAGCATAAGGTTCCCGGAACAAACACATACGTAGTCATAGCAGGTTCCCACGGTAAGTTTGTAGGAAGATTAGACCTTGACATAAGGAATGGAAAAATCAGAGACCTAAGGTATAAGCTTTATCCCGTTGCGTCTAACCTAATACCTGCGGACCCGGAAGCACAGAAACTCGTTGATAAGTATTACTCCGAGCTTGATAAGAAACTTGGCCTCTCAAAGGAGATAGGAACAGCGGAAGTGATGCTTTACAAGAGGGACACCTTCTTCAGCACGTGGGACTGGCTTGTAGGAGAGGCCATAAACGACTACTACGGAGGAGACCTTGACGTTGTAACCTCACCCGGATATAGGTGGGGAACTGTAGTTCTTCCGGGGCAGAAGATAACCGTAGACCACGTTTATGCCTATACCGCGATAACTTACCCAAACGTTTACGTTCTCAAGAGAACCGGAGAGCAGTTAAAAACTGTATGGGAAGATGTTGCGGATAACGTCTTTAACCCCGACCCCTTCTACCAACAGGGCGGAGATATGTCAAGACTTTGGAACGTTGAGTACGAGATAGAAGTAAACGGTCCCCAATACAACAGATTGAGAAATATAAGGATTGGCGGAAAAGAGTTAAAGCCTAAGAAAGAATACCTTGTAGCGGTTTACGGAGGACCTCCGCCACCACCGGAAGCTATAGAACCCGGATACAAACCTGTTCCCGTTTACGAGATACTCATAAATTACATTAAGAAGAAGGGGAATATAAAGGTGAGGACGAAACCTAACGTAAAGGTTCTGGATGCGGAGTATCACGCATACGACGAGTGTTACGGAGGTGGTAAGTGAGAGCATTGATAGCTTTCCTGATAGGGGTGGTTATCGCCCTTTCCCTTTTTTACTTCATAAGGTTTTACTTCGGAAACCCTTTCAGACTGCTCTTTTACACAGTTGAGGTCAAAAATAAAAGTTTTGATGAAACCGTTAAAGCCCTTGAGGAAAGGCTTAACGCAAACGGACTTAAAGTTATAAGAGTTCTTCCACTCTCTAAAGCCCTTGCATCAAGGGGTGTTAAAAACTTTATGAAGTACTCAATAATCCTCGCCTGCGACGTTCCCGAAAAGGAAAAACTTCTGGTTAAAGTGCCATCGCTTACAAACCTAATTCCCTGCAGTATTGCGGTTTACGAAGACGAAGAAGGAATAAAGCTTACGACAATGAAGGAAATCGTTTTCCTCGCAGAGGAAAGTAAGAATATGACAGAAGAAGAGACCCAGTTTGTTATAAACACTTACAGAACTCTCAGAAAAACCCTTGAAGAGGTGAGCAGATGAGGAAGTTCTTAATTCTTCTGATAATTCCCTTAATCATTTTTGCTCAAGAAAGTAAACTCCTCTATAGAGAAGTGATAGAGGGATTTTCCTTTGAGGACGTAAAAATCCTTTTAAAAACCGCCCTTGATGGAAAGAATATGAATATCCTTCTTATTCAGGATGTTTCCGAAAAACCGAGAATGAGTGTGTTTTACGTCTGTAATCTCTCCTACGGGGAGAAAATCTTAAGGGGATTTCCCCAGTTCGGAGCACTCGCACCTTGCAGGATTTACATCCTTGAGAGAGAAGACGGAAGCGTTGAGGTCGGATACATAAACATACAAAACCTCGTAAAGGGCTTCAGAAAATACCTCACACCCGAACAGGTAAAGGTTTTCATACAGGCGGATAAGGACATAAAAGAGGCTATAAAGGAAGTTAAGGGGGGAATGTGAGGATAATTTTATTCTTTTTTCTTTTAGTCTTTGCATTTGCTGAGGAATACCCTAAGCATGTTAAGGAAACCTTAAAGAGGATTACCGACAGAGTTTACGGGGTTTTCGGAGTTCTTGAACAGGTATCTTACGAAAACAGAGGGTTTATCTCAAACGTCTATTTTTACGTTGCGGACGACGGGGTGTTAGTGGTAGATGCTCTCAGCACTTACAAGCTCGGGAAAGAGCTCGTTGAGACAATAAGACGTGTAACGGATAAACCGATAAGGTTTTTGGTAATAACCCACTACCACACGGACCACTTTTACGGTATTAAGGCTTTTGAAGAAGTTGGAGCGGAAACGATAGCTCACGAGTATGCCTTTGAGTATCTTTCCAACCCATCAAGTTACAATTTCTTCCTTGCAAGGAAAAAACTTTTGAAGGAACACCTTGATGGAACCGAACTTCTTCCGCCAAGCATAACTATAACTAAATCCTTGAACATATACCTCAAAGTTGATGGAGACTATAAAAAATTTGAAGTAAAACACCTCTGTAAAGCACACACGAACGGTGATATAGTTGTATTCGTTCCGGACGAGAAGATACTCTTCAGCGGTGATATAGTTTTTGACGGAAGATTACCTTTCTTAGGTTCGGGAAATTCCAAAACTTGGGTGAAATGTCTTGATGAAATCTTAAAGATGGAACCCAAAATTCTCCTTCCGGGACACGGTAACCCTCTGATAGGAAAAGAAAAGATAAAAGAATCGGTGAACTGGACAAAGAAGTATATACTTGATCTCAGGAAAACGATAAAACGTTTAATAGAGGAAGGCTGTGATGTAGATTGTGTAAGGGAAAAAATAAACGAGGAGCTTATAAAGATAGACCCCTCTTACGCACAGGTTCCCGTATTTTTCAGAGTGAATCCGGTAAACGCCTACTACGTTTACTTTGAAATAGAAAACGAAATGTTATTTGAAGAGTAAGAAATCCATTGAATCAGATAAAAACAAACCTCTTAACTTAAGGAAACGAAATTCCGATACGTTAAGGTCTGCGTAACTCCCTGTTGCGAAAGGAACATTTATGACATAAATTTATATATGTAAAGCTAAAGAAATCTTAAAAAGAAAAACTAAAGTAAAAGGAGGTGGGAAAGATGGCGCTGTTTGATGAATGGTATCACAAGGGACATAGCATAGTTCACGAGATTATGGAGGAGCTCGGGATTCAATACGAGCAAAAAGCTTTTAGACTTTTAAAGGCGGTTCTCCAAACACTCAGGGATAGGCTTCCTGCAAGTGAAGGAAAGGATTTTGCTGCTCAGCTTCCAATGGTTCTAAAAGCTGTTTGGTGTGATGGATGGGACCCTACAAAGGTGCCCGACAAAAGCATAAAGCATAAGCAGGATTTCCTTGAAAGAGTTATGAACCATCCGGGTTTAAGGAGACCTGCGGATATAAGCAGCTTGGAAGAAGCGGAAAAGGTTACCAAGGCGGTATTCAGAGTTCTGAAACGCCACATTTCCTGGGGTGAGGTAAAGGACGTTCTCGGAGAACTTCCCGAAGATATAAGGAAGATGCTTGAAGAGGCTTGATTCCTTCTTTTCCTTCTTTAACTTTTAAGAGATGGTGGTGAGAACACCTGCGGTTGCAGGAACTTTTTACCCTTCAAGGAAAGAAGAGCTTGAGGGATTGATAAACTTTTTATGCGGTGAGGAACCGAAGGAAAAAGTAAAGGCTAAGGCGGTATTAGCTCCTCACGCGGGATATATATACAGCGGTAAGACCGCATGTGAGGTTTACAAGAGGGTTTATATACCGGAACATGTAGTTCTTCTGGGACCGAATCATACTGGATACGGAGAGCCGATATCCGTTTACAACGGTGATGCATGGGAAACACCTTTCGGTTACGTAGAAATAGACAAATCCTTAAGGGAGGATGTCTTAAAGTTCCCTTACGCTAAACCTGACGAGTATGCACACCTTTACGAGCACTCCTTGGAGGTTCAACTACCTTTTCTTCAGAGATACGCAAAACAGGAGTTTAAGATTCTTCCAATAGTTATTGCCTTTATAGATTATGAAGTTGCAAAGAACTTCGGAAGATTTCTCGGTGAGGTTCTAAAGGGAAAAGATGCGTTAATAGTAATTAGCTCAGATATGAGTCATTACATTTCCGCACAGGATGCCAGAAAGAAAGATGAGATTCTCATATCCGCCATGGAGAGGTTGAATACCGAAGAGTTATACTTTAAAGCGATTCAATATAACATAACGATGTGCGGAGTTATTCCCGCAGTGGTTGGTATAGAAGCAGCAAAAGTTATGGGAGCTACAAAGGGAGTAGTGATAGATTACACTAACTCAGGAGAGGTTACGGGGGATTACTCACAGGTAGTCGCCTACCTCGGAATGTTGTTCCTTTAAGACTTCAGAAACTATAACGCCTTCTCTTAGTCCCCAGTCGCTTACGTAAAGTTCATCTTTCCCGAAAATCTCAAGGGTTTTTAAGAATATACCTATTCCCGCGAGTATAACCTCCGCTCTCTTGTCCTCAATCTGTTTAAACCTTTCGCTACGCTCCTTTGAGGGAAGTTTCTTCAAGATATCGAACCATTTCTTTACCTGTTCGTACGTAAGCTTTTTTCCGTGAATCATCTTAGAGTCATAGGGGTAAACGTTATACTCAAGGGCTACAAGAGTTGTAATAGTCCCACCGAGTCCGACGAGATAATCGCAATCTCTCTTTACCTTAGATATTTCCCCCTCAAGGAAGGAGAAAAACTCCTTTATCTCTTCTTCCTTAGGTGGGTCGTGCTTAAAAAACGTTTCCGTTAAGTTAACTATTCCGAAGGGTAGTGAGATTATATCTTTTATTGATAAATCCCTTCCGAATATATATTCCGTTGAACCTCCTCCTTGGTCTACAACGCAGAGCTCCCCTTTCAGCTTAAGGGAGTATGCAACCGCGAGGTAAGCGTATCTACCCTCCTCTTCGGGGGTTATAATTTTCACCTCAATACCTGTTTCTTCTTTTACCCTCTTTATAAATTCATTTCCGTTTTCTGCACGCCTTATGGCTTCCGTCGCGACTGCAATAACTTTATCAACATTATACTTTTCTACTTCTTCCTTATACCACCTTAAAACTTCAATGGTTTCCTTTATCCTATCCTCCTGAAGGTATCCGGTCTCCTTAACCTTTGTCCCGAGAGCGGTTATTCTTCCTTGCTCAAGGAGAACTTTAATATCCTTTTCCCTTACCTCCGCAATAGTCAACCTAACCGAGTAAGAGCCGATATCTATTGATGCTATTCTCATTCCTAACCGCAAAGCTCTTTTATTTCTTCTAAGTATACCTTTAACATCTTGAGATAGCTTTTATACCTTTCGCAGGATATCTCACCGTTTTTCACCGCTTCCTTAACAGCACAACCCGGCTCGTTCGTGTGGGTGCAGTCTGGATACTTGCAGGTGTAGGAGAGAAACTCCCTGAAGTAATTCCTTATTTCTCTTGGTTCCACAAACATCGTTGCTTCAACCTTTGAGAATCCCGGTGTGTCCCCTATGAAAGAGTTTTTACCGAATGGTATTAACCTCACACCTGTTGTAGTGTGTCTTCCCCTTTCTGTCTTCTCACTCACCTCTTGAGTTCTAAGTTCAACACCCGTGAGTCTTGAAAGGATGGAGCTTTTTCCTACACCCGATGGGCCGGCAAGAACACATATAAAACCCTCAAGGTAGTTAATGAGTTCATCTATTCCATCTCCTGTTTTTGCGCTTACTTTAAGAACGTCGTAACCGGCCTCTGTGTATATATTTACCCAGTAATCAAGTTCCTTTTTCTCATCTTCGTTCAAGAGGTCAACTTTGTTAAAAACTATTACAGGCTCAATGCCGAAATACTCGTAAACTACGAGAAGGTTGTCAAGGAGGTAGTTGTTAAACTCAGGCATCTTAAGGGTTTGGACAATAATAACCCTGTCTACGTTTGCTACCCTCGGTCTTATGAGGAGATTCTTCCTTTCCTCAACCTCTTCAATGGCAAAAGTTTGAGGGTCTACAACTTCCCCGAGGACATAGTCTCCCGCGTAAATCTTCGTTTTTTTGAGAACCTTTCCCCTTGGTATTCCCCTGTAGGTTTTTCCCTCGTTAAGGGTGTAAACTTGTATGAGCTGTGCCTCTCTGTCTATAACTATAGCTCTTTTTAGCTCCTTCTTTTTTCCCATTACCTTACCTCTTTCTCAAGCTCCCCTATAGCCCATTTTAATGTGTCAATTACGTAGTTCATCTCTTCATCCTTTATAACAAGGGGCATCATTAGAACCATAACGTCTCCCAAGGGTCTTAAGAAAACCCCTTTTTCTCTACACTTGTAAGCAACTTTAAATCCCGTTCTTTCTCCGTAAGGAAAGGGTTCTCCCTTTTCCTTGTCTTTAACGAGCTCTATTCCCGCCATAAAGCCGAGCTGTCTGACATCTCCCACGTGTTTCAACTCCCAGAACTCCTTTAACCTTTCGGTGAGGAGCTTTATCTTCGGTTGAAGTTTCTCAAGGGTTTTTTCTTCTTCAAACACCTCAAGGTTTGCGAGTGCTACCGAGCAAGCAAGGTTGTTTCCCGTGTAAGTATGCCCGTGGTAAAAGTGTTTAGCTTCTCCGAACTCTCCTAAAAAGGCGTCAAAAACTTCGTCGGTCGTAAGCGTTGCAGCAAGGGGGAGGTAACCTCCCGTTATTCCCTTTCCGAGGCACATAAAGTCCGGTGTTACACCTTCCTGCTCACAGTAAAACATAGTTCCGGTTCTTCCAAAGCCTGTGGCAACCTCATCAACGATCATGAGAACGTTGTATCTCTTTGTCAATTTCCTTACCCCTTTTAAGAAGCCCTTAGGGAAGGGAAGCATTCCCGCGGCAGCTTGTATTCCCGCCTCAAGGATTATCGCCACTATATCCTCCCTTTCCTTCAGGATATCTTCAAGTATCTTTAGAAGCTCAGAAGCACACTCGGGCTTAAGTCCTCCGTAATTTTCCCTACAGAATAGATAAGGAGAGGGAAGCTTTATCGTTTTAAAAAGGAGGTCCTTATAAGTTCCATGGAAAAGCTCTATACCCCCCACGCTTACCGCTCCAACCGTATCCCCGTGGTATGCCTCGGAAAGGGTTATAAAAACGTTTTTATTCTTAATTCCCTTATTCCTCCAGTAGTGGTAAGCCATCTTTATAGCTATCTCAACAGCTTCGGCTCCGTCCTCGGAGTAAAAGACTTTACTCAGCCCTTCGGGAGATATCTCAACGAGTTTCTTTGCGAGTAAAATCGCGGGCACGTTCGAACTTCCCAGGGTCGTCGTATGAGCAACCTTACACAGCTGTTTCATAACTGCGTTGTTGAGCTTCGGGTGGTTGTGTCCGTGAACGTTACACCAGAGTGAGGAAATGGCATCTATATACTTTTTCCCATGTATATCCCACAAGTAGACACCCTCACCTCTCTCAAATATGAGGTTCTCCTCCTCCCTGTAAACCTTCATCTGGGTGAAGGGATGCCAGAAATACTCTTTATCCCACTTCTCAAGTGTTTTAGGGTCTATATCCCACATACTTATATTCTCGTAAAGTTGATAGAATATCTCAATACAAATGAGGGAAAAGCTACAGAGGGTTTGTTCCGTTATAGAGCTTTACCTCTCCGATATATTCGGGAGGATAAGGGTATACAGGGAAGAAAATAACTTTCTCATACCCTGGGGCTTTACGGTAATAAACATTTCAGTTTTTGAAGAAGGTGAGGAAATAATCCTCGATATAAACTCCCCTGTGGCACTTAACGTAAAGCCTTCAAAGGATTTAATGAGGTTTCTACTCTCGGAAAACGCAAACTTAAAGACGGCATCCTTTTTTACAGAGTTTGAGAAGGGATTTATGGATATAATACTCGGCATAAAGGTAAGATACAGGGACCTATCAAGGGAGTTCTTGAAGTTTCTCGTTCTAAACATAGGAAATCTTGCAAACGAATACGGAAGGGAGATAATAGCTGTCTTCGGAGGATTATCCTTTAAGGAGTTCCTCGATAGAGAAAAATCAAGTCTTCCCTTTTACGGGGAAAAGCTCTTTTACGAAAAGCTTGAAATAAACGGTCATAAACTCCTCCTTGAAGTCTTTACCGACGGTAAAAGTTATACCTTTGTATGTAGGGAAGAGGGAACGTCCGAGCCAATAATAAAGTCAAAAAAAAGGGATAAGGAACCTTACGATATGTTGAAGCTTCTTGAGAAAGTAAAGGAAACACTAAAAAAAGGTGAATTTAACAAATTAAGGATGTTATTTACACCCTTTGAGATAGACTTCTTTAAACTATACAAAGTATTTATAAAAGCTTCCGAGGACAGCAAGCTAAAGGAACTTGAACAGGAGATAAACAAACTCCCGGATATGTTAATAAACGGAAAGATTACCTACGAGGAGTATAAAAGAAGAATTCAGAAAATAGAAAGGGAGATAGGGCTATCCTAAAATAAAACTTGAATGCGGGGTATAAGCGGAAGAAAGTGGGAATTACTATCCGAGCATGTAAAACCCCCAAAAGAGCTTGAAGAGAAATACGGGAGGGTCTTAGCCCAGCTTCTTGTAAACAGAGGTTTTGAAAAAGAAGTTGAGCTTATCCTTGAACCTAAGCTTTCCCGCATCCCCTCTTTAAAGGAGTTAAGGGGAGCTGAAGAGGCAATAGAGAGAATTTTAAAGGCTATAAAGAACAGAGAAAGGATAATCATTTACGGGGACTACGATGTTGACGGAATAACGGGAACCGCCATTCTCTACAAAATACTTAAAAAGGTAGGAGCTAAAGTTATTCCCGTTCTTCCTGACAGAAATACGGGATACGGACTTAACGAGAAGTTGATGAAGGTATTTGAAAGATACGGAGAGCTTCTCATAACCGTTGATAACGGAACATCAGCGGTGAAAGAGATAGATAAGTCTTCAATAGACACAATAGTTGTAGACCATCATAACGTCCCCGACGAAATACCAAAGAAGGCAATACTTATAAACCCGAAGATAGGAGGCTCAGAAGGATTAAGATACCTGTCTTCTTCCGCCGTTGTGTTCTTTCTAGCTGCAGGACTTATAAGGGAACTCAACATAGACGAGGACCCTAGGAACTTCCTTGACCTTGTAGCCTTAGGGCTTCTTGCAGATTACATGCCTCTAAAAAAGGTAAACAGGATACTCTCTTATAAAGGCCTTAAACTCCTTGAGTTCGTAGCCCGCGGAAAGGTTAATAAGGCGGGGGTTAGGGCACTTCTTGAGACTGCTCTCGGAGGAAGAGAAAACATAACATCAAAGGACATATACTTCTCTTTAGCTCCCAGGTTAAATGCCCCCGGCAGGATATCTAAGCCGGAGATAGCGTTAAATCTACTCGTTGAGGAAAATGAAAGTAGGGCGAGAAGTCTTGCACTCCAGCTTGACCTTATAAATAAAAAGAGACAGAAACTTACACGTATAACATACAGGGAGGCTTTAGAAAAGGCGAAGAGATGCGAAGAAGATTCCTTCATAGTTGTATGGGACGAGAACTGGCATCCGGGCATTCTCGGTATAGTTGCGGGAAGACTCTCTTACCACTTTGGAAAACCAGTTGCGGTATTTTCAAAAGGAAGGAATAAATCCGTAGGCTCTATAAGAAGCACCGAAGAAATAGAAGTTTACGATAGGGTAAAAACCCTTTCATACATGTTCTTAAAGTGGGGAGGTCACGACAAAGCTATGGGACTTACCCTCCCTACGCCTAAACTTGAGGAGTTCAGGGAAAAGGTAAATGAACTCTTTCAAGAAGTTGAAAAAGCCCAGCTTATAACCCCCGTTGATATGGAGCTAAACCCCGAGGAGATAAACGAAAACATTTTAAGAGACATCCGTAAACTTGAACCCTTCGGTGAGGGGAATCCAGAACCCATGTTTATGGCAAGGATTAAGGAAATTGAGGTAACCGAGAGTGGTATATTCATAAACGGCGTTCGCTTTAACTGTTGGGAAAAAGAGTTAATTCCTTATCTCGTAAGGGGAAAGAAAATCCTCTACAGAATCCAGAACGGAATACCCACACTGGAGGACGTTGAAAATGGCATCTTATAAGGGGCACGAAGCCTTTAACGTAGTTATGTTCGCACCCTTTGTTTTTATAATTCCCAAAGATTACCTAATTTACTTCGGTCTGGGATACTTTCTCGGAACTTTTCTTTTATCTCCCGATATAGACCTGAGTCATTCCAAACCCTCTAAGAGATTAAAGTGTCTAAAAGTAGTATGGGCTCCCTTCTGGTTTTTTTCAAAGCACAGGGGTATAACCCATAAACCAATCCTGGGAACGTTCGTTAAACTTTTTTATATCGTTTTCATATCTCTCTTTACCTTTTTCGTAATTCTCGGAATACTCAATCTTTTTAACGTAAAAACAGAGCTTTATAAAATAAACCCCTTTAATTTTTTAGAGAGCCTTATAAGTAGAACCGAAACCCTTTACTTTATTGCAGGTATCCTGTTAGCGGATTTACTTCACATAGTTCTGGATTGGGTA
>NZ_JBSLZM010000061.1:0-2849 GCF_056494385.1 Aquifex sp.
GGTAAGCTCCTACACAGTTCATCCTTCCTTTTACACATCTTCGGGTTCGGAGAGCAGGGAGAACACGGAGCGGGATTTTTTAAATACTTTCCAATCAAGGGATAAAAGCCGTAAATCTCGGAGGTTGCGGTATAAACGGTTATGGCCGGAACACCTAAGGCATTTGCTATATGAACGGGAGAGGAGTCGTTAGCGATAACGAGCTTAGCCCCCTTTATAACACCCATAAGCTCCCTCAGGCTCGTTTTTCCAACGAGGTTTAAAAAATCCTTTTTAGTTAACAATTTTAGTTCCTTAACCTTTTCAATGTCGTGCTTCGTTCCCGTAATAACCGCGGGAATGTGTAGCTCGTTTATTAGCTTAGCCCAGTTTTTTATACTCCACTCCTTGAGCCTGAAGTTGGAGAAGGGGGAAATAACTACGTACTCTTTTTCCCTTAGGGAAAATTTTTTAAGAATTTCCTTAAACTCCCCCTCTCCAAGTTTTAACTCCGTTTCTTTTAAAAATTTTTTTACACCGAGAGGTTTAAGAAGTCTAAGATTTCTCTCAACCTCATGAATACCCCACTCGTGCTTAACCCTCTTTGTATAGAGAAAGGAAAGTTCCGCTCTGTCAAAACCTATTCTTTCCTTTATACCGGAAAAGTATAGTATAAGAGAGGTTCTCATTGAGCGATGGGGAGAAACTACTACGTCATACTCCCTTATTTTCTTTCTTATCTTAAAACTTTCCCAAAATCCCTTTGAAAAGGGAATTAGTTCTATATCAAATCCTCTTAAGAGTTCCGATATAAAAGGTCTTCCTACGAAACCTATTTTTGCGTCAGGAAAGTTTAACCTTAAGGTTTTTATAAGGGACGTGGCGAGAACCACGTCCCCGAGATACGCAGTCTGCCAGATTAATACCTTCACTCGGATATAGGGGGTGTATACTTCTCTATTTTAGCTATATACCACTTTTTACCTTCCTTTACCACTATGAAGGAAAAGAGTTTCTCAAGGCCTTCCTTGTCCTTTACGCTCACTATAACCTTAGCGGTTGATTTTGAAAGCATTCTGGCATCCTTTATGTCAACGTCGTCTATGTTCGCACCCATCGTGCTGAAGACACACGCAAGTAGTTCCGAGGGTCTTAGCTCCGTAAACTGAACGGGAAGCTTTAGGTTCTTAGCGAGCTCGTCTCTGTAGGTCGGGTGGACGTACTTTATGGCATCCTTTCCTTCCCCTTCCATTATCTCTTCCATAAACTCGTCAACGGTCTCCTTAGCACCGCTGTAAGGCTCTCCGCAGGACTTTAGGAGAAGTGCTCCTGCAAAAACCGCCGCTATTATTAAAACGGGTTTTTTCATTCTCCGCCGACCTCCTTTAAGTTCAATATTTTAGATTAAAATAACTTGTATGCAGGAAAAGGACTGTATATTCTGCAAAATAGTGAGGGGGGAACTCCCTTCAAAGAAGGTATACGAGGACGAACAGGTTTACGCCTTTCACGATATAAACCCCGTAGCCCCCGTTCACGTTCTTATAGTTCCCAAAAAGCACATAGTCGGTGTTCAAACCATTGAGCCCGAGGACGAATGCCTCGTGGGACATATGTTTTACGTCGCCAGAAAGATAGCGGAACAGCTCGGTATAGCTCCGGACGAGAATCTTAATAAGGGATACAGGCTCGTTTTCAACGTAGGTAAAGATGCGGGACAGAGTGTTTTTCACCTTCACCTCCACCTGATAGGCGGAAGAAAGATGGATTGGCCTCCGGGCTAAATGAAAACCTTCGTTTTAGACCTAAATGGAAAAAGTTGTCCCAATAAGAAAATCCCCTTAATAAAAGAATTAGGGGAAAGAACTGCCTTAACGGTCGGAAATTTTGACGGAATACACCTTGGACACAGGTATCTGATAGAAAAACTCAAGGAAGAGGCGAAAAAGAGAGACTTAAAGAGTGTTGTCCTTACCTTCTGTCCCCACCCGCTGAAGGTTCTTGCTCCGCAGCTGCTTCCCTGTGAGCTTACGGATATAGACGAGAAGATAGAAATTTTATCGGGGCTCGGTGTTGATTACACGGTATTTATAAGGTTTGACAGGGATTTTTCAAAGGTAAGGGCAAAGGAGTTTCTAAAGGGTATACTTTACGAAAGACTGGGGTGTAGGTATCTCCTCGTAGGTTATGACTGGAGATACGGCTACAAAAGAGAAGGGGAGATTGAGCTCGCAAAAGAAATAGGAGAGGAGCTGGGCTTTGAGGTTGAAGAGGCGGAACCCTTCAGAATTGAAGACCACGTAGTGAGTAGCACTCTCATAAGAAGGCTCCTAAGGGAGGGAAGGGTTGAGGAGGTAAAGAAATACCTGGGGCACAACTACTGGGTCAGGAGAAAGGTCGTGAAGGGAGAGGGAAGAGGTAGTAAGATAGGATTTCCGACCGCAAACCTCCAGAACACGGAAAACCTCTGTTTAAAGGAAGGTGTTTACGCGGTAAGGGTTGAAGAAAGGTACAAAGGTGTTGCGAATTACGGATACAGACCCACTTTCGGAGGAGGAAAGAGGGTTCTTGAGGTGTTCATACTTGACTACGAGGGGAATCTGAGGGGAAAGAGGATAAAGGTTGAGTTTTTAAAGTTCCTTAGGGAGGAAAGAAAATTCAACTCTGTTGATGAGCTTATAAGCCAGATAAAGAAGGACGTGGAAAGGGTAAGGAAGGAAGTAAATGATTAGGGAGATAGACGAAGGGTATATGAGGCTAGCCCTTTCCCTTGCGAAGAAAAGGAAAGGATACACTCACCCGAACCCTACGGTGGGTGCTGTAGTTGTAAAAGACGGAAAGATAATAGGACTGGGATACCACGAAAAGGC
>NZ_JBSLZM010000062.1:0-2545 GCF_056494385.1 Aquifex sp.
GCAATAGGGTAAAAAGGAGGATTAGTTACAACAACATCAAAGGAGGCTCTTTTAAAAATTTCCTCAATCTCCCTAACGTCCCCTTTTACGACCTCAACGAGATTTTCAACCCCGTTTATTTCAACATTCTTTCTTAAAAGCTCAAGCATAATCTCGTCTATCTCAAGGGCTACAACCTTAACGCCGAACTTTTTAGCAAGGACTATAGAGAGGAAACCGAACCCCGCACCGAGGTCCGCAACACGGGAATTTCTTTTTATACCCCTTACCTTTGATAAAAACACAAGGAGGTCAATGGAAATTTTATGACCGGAAGGCTGGTAAAACTTAAGCCTTCCCCCGAAAAAGGGAACAGGCTTATCCGTACTTTTCAATTATTTCCAGAAGGGTTCTTGCCTTTTCTGCTGCCTTTTCCCATTCTTTTAACTCTTCCATAGTTTGAGCGGTTGCCTGTTGTTTTACCGCCTTTTCAAACTCTTCCCTTACCTTTGATTCGGGGGGTAATTCTCCGAGCTTGTAACCCTCTTCCGTTAGGATTAAAACCTTCTTCGGCGTCACATCAAGTATACCGTAAGTAACAACTATTCCGTTCTTGTCGTCTCCGTTGAAGTAGACAAGTCCGGGCTTTAGGAGAGTCATAAGATACATATGGTTTTCAAGAATTCCCACTTCTCCTTCAACCGTGGGAACGTTTATACTTTCAACCTCTCCGGTGTAAAGGAGTCCTTGAGGGGAAACGACTTCAACCTGTATCATGTCTCTGTATTATCCAACAATTTTCTTATTTATGCAAGGGTGGAGCCCAGGACCGGACTCGAACCGGCGCCCTCACCCTTACCAAGGGTGCGCTCTACCGACTGAGCTACCTGGGCTACTTATGGTAATTTATCATTCGGAGCAAAAAAATTCAAGGTGCGAGACCGAAAACGGGGATTTTGTAATTCTTTGATTTCCTTATGAACTCCTCTTTTTCCGTTATAAAAACCTTACCCGCTTCCAAAAATAAGGCCGAAGAGCCTACTTCCCTCATAACCTCAAGGGTTTTGGGCCCGACCGTGGGAACGTCTACTCTAAAGTCCTGGTTTTTTCTGGCAACCTTTATAACAACGGTTCCCTTTCCCGCGAGCTTCCCTCCTCTCCTTATTGTTTCCTGTGTTCCCTCCATAGCTTCAACCGCAACAACCGCTTTATCCTTCACAACAATCGTCTGACCTATATCCATTGACGCAAGCTCCTTTGCTATACTAAAGCCCCACACACCATCTTCAAGGAGGTTGTCATTAGGAACCAGTCCGTTTATACTTCCCTCGTTCGCGAGTATGTGGGAAAGGTAGGGTCTCGGATCTATAAACTCAAATCCTTCTTCTTCAAGAAAGTTTATAAATACCCTTATCAGTGTTTCCGGTTTTTTGTCTTTTGCTTTCCTGAGAAGGTTAAAAGCTGTTAGGTCAATTTTCAGAATATCCGTGTATATAAGTTTATGTTCAAACTTACCGAGCACAACCACAGCTTCTACATTTTCTCTTGTAAGAATTTTCAAAAGCTTTCCTACTTTTCCTAAGGGGAGTGTATAGTCCGTTTTAAAGTCCGTTATCCTTTCAATGCCTATTGTTATAACCTCTTCCCCTTTTTCCAGTGCAGCCCTTTTAAACTCAAGGGGTAAACTTCCCGAACCCGCTATAAGCCCAATCCTTTTCATGCTTTCGTATTAAAGAGTTTAAAATATCTATCTGGTGTTTAGCGAAGTTGAAGTATTTATCAGCGGAAGCGAACATCTCATTTTTACATTAGTTTTATCAGAAGGAAGTATAGTAGACTTTCTCGTTGAGAAAAGAGGTTCAAGGAGACTTGTAGGCTCCGTCTTCAAAGGTGTAGTGAAGAGAGAGTGTAAAAGTCTTGAAGGGTATTTCCTGGATATAGGTCTTCATAAAGAGGCTTTTCTTCAGGAAAAAAACACCTGCGGCAAAAAACTAAAGGTCGGAGACAGCGTTATAGTCCAACTAAAAAGAGAGGAAACGGAGCTAAAGGGAGCAAAGGTGACCTGTAAGGTAAACCTTCCCGGCAGGTATATTGTTTACTTTCCCGCCGTAAAGAAGCTTAAGATTTCATCTAAGATAAAGAAATACCCCTATTCAAAGGATATTGCGGAGTTGATAAAGGAACACCTAAAGGATAACGAAGGTGTAATAATAAGGGCTTCCGCTTTGAAAGCGAGTAAGGAGGATATTCTCAAAGAACTTGAGGAGCTGAGGGGGCTCTGGAGCGATATCCTTAAGAAAAGCAGCAAAGTTAGTAAAGGTTTACTTTACGAGGAAATTCCCGGATTTGCAAAGGTTATAAGGGATTACTGGGGATATATAAAAGAGGTCTGCGTTGATAATGCAAGCATATGGAAGGATATAAGCGGTATATTCGGAGAAGAAATCAGGGAAAAACTCAGGTTCAGTAAAAATTTTGAGAAACTTTTAAAGAATTTTTCCTTTTACGAGTTAATCTCAAAACTATTTTCAAAGCATGTGTGGCTGAAAAACGGCGGTTTTATAGT
>NZ_JBSLZM010000063.1:0-11714 GCF_056494385.1 Aquifex sp.
AAAGCTTTGAGGAAACCGTTGAGAAGGTTATAGAGCTTAACCCCGACAGGATAGCGACCTACAGCTTCGCATATATACCCCAGATAAAACCCCACCAACAACTCCTTCCGAAGGAAGCTCTCCCCTCTGCGGAGGAAAAGCTGAGAATTCTTGAGATGGTTATAGAGCGCTTCCAGTCCGCAGGATACGTTTACATAGGTATGGATCACTTCGCAAAGCCCCATGATGAGCTTGCGGTAGCCCAGAAAAAGGGAGAGCTCTGGAGAAACTTCCAAGGATACACTACGAAGAAGGGTGTTGAGCTTCTGGGATTCGGTGCAACGTCGATAGGCATGCTTTACGACTCTTACTTCCAGAACTGGAAAACCCTCAGGGATTACAACAAGACCGTTGATGAGGGTAAAATTCCCGTCTTCAGGGGATATGTCCTCAACGAAGATGACTTTATAAGAAGGGAAGTGATAATGGATATAATGTGTAATCTCGGGGTTGAATTCGGGAAGATTGAAAAGATGTTCTCCATAAACTTTAAAGAATACTTTGAGAGGGAACTTGAAGAGTTGAGGGAGATGGAAGAGGACGGGCTTATAAAGATTGAGGACGACAGGATAAGAATTCTACCCGTCGGAAGACTTCTGATTAGGAACGTTGCCATGGTCTTTGACGCACACCTCAGAAAGAAGAAGGAGGTAAGCTTCTCAAAGACGATTTAATGGGAACACTTCTTGAGATAAACTCTCTTACGAAGACCTACAGGGTAAAGAAGGGATTATTTTCAAGGAAAGAGATAAGGGCCTTAAGGGGTGTAAGCCTGGAAATATACGAGGGTGAGATACTGTGTTTAGTCGGCGAGAGCGGTTCCGGAAAAAGCACCCTCGGTAAGATTATCCTTAGACTGGAAAGACCAACGGAGGGAAAAGTTCTTTTCAGGGGAAAGGACATTTTCCGAATGGGAAAGGAATACACAAGGCTTGTCTCGGTAGTGTTTCAGGACCCCAGAACCTCATTAAACCCGAGAATGAAGGTTAAGGAGGTAATAGAGGAACCTCTCATCGTTCATAGAGAAAAGGAAAGAGAGAAAAAGGTTCTTGAAGCGTTAAGGAGGGTAAAGCTACCCGAGGAAGTTCTTGAGAAAAGACCTCTTCAGCTCTCAGGAGGACAGGCCCAGCGGGTTGCAATAGCAAGGGCAATTGTGCTAAATCCTAAACTCATAGTTGCGGACGAACCAACCGCATCCTTAGACCTTTCGGTTCAAGAGGATGTTCTCAAACTCTTCAGAGAGCTGAACGAAAGGGGTATATCTTTTCTCTTCATAACCCACGACATAAGGGTTGTTGAGAAGATAGCAAACAGAGTTGCGGTTTTATACGGAGGCGTTCTTATGGAGCTTGGAAGGAAAGAAGATGTTTTAAAAAATCCCCTGAATCCGTATACACGCTTTCTCCTTGAGAGTATTCCCGCAAGACATCCGAAGGAGAGAAAGGCGTATACGCAGGTAAGCGAGGAGGAATACACTATACCCGAGGAGGGATGTCCATTTTATCCGAGATGTCCCGAGGCCTTTGAAGAGTGCAGAAAGACCCTTAGGAGGTCGGAGGTAGATGGAAGAGTCGTATACTGCAATCTATACTGACGTTCTCGTATTCCTTTTCTTACTTTTCGCCTCGGGATTTTTCGCATCTTCCGAGGTTGTTTTCTTCAGCGTGAGTAAGCCCCTTTTGATGAAGTTCTCAAACTCCCGCTTTTACAAGGTTCTTATGTATCTCCTCTCAAAACCGAAGGAGGTTCTCATATCCATACTCATAGGGAACGAATTAGTGAACATATTCATATCCTCCTACGGGACTAAGATATTCGTTGAGACATTCGGACAAAAGGGTGCATTTCTCTCGGTGATACTTTCCTCAACCCTTATATTCCTTTTCGGGGAAACGATTCCGAAGAACGTGGTTCTTCCCATAGCGGACAGGCTTGCAATTCTCTACGCACCTGTTTTTTACGTCTTTCACGTTCTCATAACACCCCTGAGGTTCATCCTCATAATTCCCGTTCAGGGACTACTCAAGAAGATGGGTATAGAGGTTAAGGAGGAAACCTATAAGCTTACGGAAGAAAGACTCCTCGGACTCATAGAGGAAGGTCTTGAGTCCGGAGAGTTTGACCTCCAGGAAAAGGTAATGGTGGAGAGAGTTCTTGAGCTTGATAAGGTTCTCGTAAAGGAGATAATGACACCCAGACCCTACATCTTTGCACTTCCCGAGGACAAGAAGGCGGGAGAGGTTATAGACATCATAAAGGAAAAAGCTCACAGTAAGATACCCGTATATAAGGACGTCCTTGACAACCTTACGGGGGTGGTGCACGTTAAGGAGCTTCTTCCCGTTCAGTTAAACAGAGAGAAAAAGCTTAAGGAATTTGCAAAGGAGCCCTTTGTCATTCCGGAAGTTATGACCCTTGCAAGGTTCTTAAACGAGCTCAGAAAGGCTAAGGTAAAGCTTGCTGTTGTGGTTGATGAACACGGAGTTATATCGGGGGTGATTACCCTTTACGACGTTCTTAAGTGGATTGTAGGGGATATACCCGAGGAGTATGAGGAAGAAAAAACCCTTGAGAAAATCTCCTCCGATACTTACAAGGTAGGCGGTTCGGTAAACATAGACGAACTTGCTCAAAAGCTAGGGATAGAGCTTCCCGAGGAGTATGAGTACGACACTGTAAGCGGTTTTATAATGGCTAATTTGGGAAGAGTTCCGAAGAAGGGGGATGAGTTTGTGTTTGACGGATACAAGTTCATAGTGAACGAGGTTGAAAAGAACAAGGTGAAAGAGGTTATAGTTGTAAAGCTCCAGGAGGAGAAGGTGGAAAAATGAGGATAAAGGAAGTCGGAGAGTTCGGTCTCATAGAGAGGCTTAAAAACCTCCTATCCACCGAGATAATAGGAGACGATACCGCACCTGTTAAACACGGGAAAAGCACGTTACTTCTCACGACGGATACGATGACGGAGGGAGTTCACTTCTTGAGGGAATATCTCCCCGAGGCTGTGGGATGGAAAGCGGTAAGTGTGAACGTGAGTGACGTTGTAGCAAACGGGGGATATCCGAAGTGGATACTCGTTTCTCTGAATGTACCCGAAGAGCTTGAACTCACATACGTTGAGAGGATATACGCGGGTATGAAAAGGGCTTGCACCTTTTACAACTGTGAAATAGTAGGGGGGAACGTATCAAAGCTCGCAAAAGTGAGTATATCCCTTTTCCTCGTAGGTGAGTCGGAAAGATTTGTAGGAAGGAGTGGGGCAAAGCCCGGAGACAGCCTTTTTGTATCGGGAACTCTGGGGGACTCAAGGGCGGGACTTGAACTCATTCTTATGAACAAAAGGGAATATGAACCCTTTGAGCTCGCACTCATTGAGAGACACCTGAGACCTACAGCACGAATAGACTACGTAAAGCACATACAAAAGTATGCAAACGCAAGCATGGACATAAGCGACGGACTACTTTCGGATGTCTGGCATCTTTCCGAAAGGAGCAAGGTAAGGATAAACATAAATACCGACAAACTACCCCTATCAAGAGAGCTTAAACTCTTTTGTGAGAAATACGGAAAGGATCCCTTAGAATACGCTCTAATCGGGGGGGAGGATTACCAGCTCCTTTTTACACATCCCAGGTCATCCTGGAACCCATTTCTTGATATGACCGAGATAGGAAGTGTTGAAGAAGGAGAGGGTGTTTACGTTGACGGGAAGCTCACAAAACCCGAAGGGTGGAAGCACTTCTGAAGCCTTTACTCTCGTTGAGGTTTTAATCGTCCTCTCCCTTTTATCCTTGATATTTACGCTTCTTAGTGTTTCCTTCTCAAGAGCAGTAAACTCCTCACTAACGGGAATAAAGACCTCGGGAAACTTGAAAGAAGAGATAACCCTTTTTTGGGAGTTCAGAAGGGCTTTAACGGGAGCGAGAAAGATACTTATAAAGGGGGGAATGGAGCTATACCTTGAGACAAGCGGAGGGGAGTTTTTTAAGGGTGTTGTAAAAAAAGCATACATTCTTAAAGGGGAAACCCTGTACACATACGAGTTTCCTTACCCTTCGGGAAGCCTTGACCTTTACGATGAGAAGAAACTTGTAAAGAAGGGAAAGTTTAAGAGCTTGAGGTTTTACGCTCTTGATAAGAACGGAAAGCACGAAAACTACGATGGGCTTCCCGATTTTGTATTAATTGAACTTAACGGGAAAGAACTTACCTTTAAAATTAAGTGAAATGGAGAAAGTAAGGAAGCTTTACGAGGGAAAAGCTAAGATAGTCTACGAAACAAAAGACCCAAACAAGGTAATACTTGAGTTCAAGGATACCGCTACCGCCTTTGACGGTGTAAAAAAAGAGGAGATAAAGGGAAAAGGCTCAATGAATACAGAGATTACCTCCGTAATCTTTGAAATACTTGAGAAGAGTGGAATAAAAACCCACTTTATAAAGAAGCTTTCCGAAAGGGAAATACTCGTATGGAAGGCAGAACGCTTTCCCGTTGAGGTTGTTGTTAGAAACGTGTCCGCCGGGAGTTTTGCAAAGAGATACGGAATAAAAGAGGGAACCCCCTTAAAAGAACCCCTCGTTGAGTTTTTTATGAAGAGCGATGAACTTCACGACCCGATGGTATGCAAAAATCACATAAAGGTTCTCGGACTTGCACCCCTTGAACTTCTTCCCGAAATGGAGGAAACCGCTCTAAAAGTTAACGAAATTTTAAAGGATTTATTCTCAAAAAAAGAAATTCTTTTAGTTGACTTCAAGCTTGAGTTTGGAAGGCTTCCCGATGGTTCCCTCGCCATCGTTGACGAGATAACACCGGATAGTATGAGACTGTGGGATAAATCAACGGGTGAAAAGTTGGATAAAGATAGGTTTAGGTTTGACCTCGGAGACCTTCTTGAGGGATATAAAAAAGTTCTTTCCAAATTGGTGGGTTGAGTATAAAATTAAACTAACAAAAACCCAAAGGGAGGTGCGAAGATGACAAAAGCGGAACTAATAGCCAAAATGGCAGAAAAAGCCGGGATTACGAAAAAAGAAGCTGATGCAGCTCTTAAGGCTTTTGTAGAGGCCATTCACGAGCTCTTTGAAAGGGAGGAGATGCTCAGAATTCCCGGACTCGGAACCTTTAAGGTTTCCGTAAGGAAGGCAAGGAAGGGAAGAAATCCCAGAACGGGAGAAGTAATAGAAATACCTGCGAGGAAGGTTCTAACATTCAAGCCTGCTAAGGAGCTCGTAAAACAGGCTTAATTTCTCCCTTTCCCTTTAAAATCTTTCTTTAATGTTCAAAGTTCTAAACGTTATTGACGGTATCGGATGGTGCGGGACGAAGGAACAAACTCATCTGATAACTAAGTATTTAGCCTTAAAGGGCGTTGAAAGTCACATAGCTCTCTCCTTTCAGTATAGATACATGAGAGATAAACTGAACGGGACTCCCGTAAAAATACACTTTTTTGAGGACTACAGAGGGGGAAGTTCTCGTTTCAACATCCTGAACGTATTAAGGTTGAGGAAAATAATAAAGGAGAATAATTACGATTTTGTTATAGCTCACTCTTCCCACGCAATGGATTACGTCCTTTTGTCAACACTCGGAATGCGGAAAAAACCTAAGGTTATAGCCCTCAGACGTTCGGGTTTTATCCCCGGCTTTTTCTCAAGGAGTTTTAAATACCGCTTTGCGGATAGAATAGTTGTTGTTTCGGAGCACGTGGCAGAAATCCTAAGAGAGAAAGGTATATTCGTGGATAAACTTAAAGTTATACAGAGCGGTATAGAGCTCAAAAGATTTTCTCCGAAACCGGAGCTTAGGGAGGAAGTGAGAAAAGAGTTAGGTGTAAGAGAAAACGAATACCTCTTTATGAACGTGGCTAACTGGCAACCCTGGAGGAAAGGACAGGAAGTTATCCTTAAAGCTCTCAGTAAGCTTCCTTTTAGAAACTTCAGGATGGTCTTCGTCGGACTTGATACAGACTCGGAAGAGGCAAAAAAGCTCTTCAGGAAATACGGCCTTGAGGGAAACTGTATAGGTCTTGGATTTAGAAGTGATGTAGATAGGCTCCTCCAGGGAGCTGACCTCTTTATAATGGCTTCCTTCTCCGAAGGTATAGCGGGGTCACTTCTTCAGGCTATGGCTACCGGAAGGATTGTCGTCTCAACGGATGCGGGAGGTATTCCGGAATACTTGAGGGACGGGATGAACGGCTTTATGGTCAAGATCGGGGACTATCGGGCTCTTTCACGGAAGATAATCCACGCCTTAAAACTCCCGGAAGATAAGAAAAGGGAGATATCAAGGGAGGCGGTAAAAACGGCACAGAACTACTCAATAGAACGAACCGTTGATAAGTATATAGAGCTTTTTCACGAGCTTAAAGAAGGTCTCCGATAGCCTCTCCGAAAAGGGCGAAAAGTAAGAACCTCGGGAACCGGCCTATCACACTCGCAACCACAAACCTCCAGAGCTCAAACTCAAGAATACCTGAAAGCCAACAGAAAACCTTATAGGGAACGGGTGTGAGTCCCGCAATTATAACCGCAAAGGTTCCATATCTGTTGTAAAAAGCCTCCGCTCTCAAGAACCTTTCCTCACCCAGAAGCTTTTTAGCCAAAGGCTCACCGAGAAGCTTCCCCAGGAAGTAAGCTACAACACCCCCCGATACGCTACCGATTGTAGCAACGAGTGCAGAGATAAGGGGGTTTAATCCGAGAGCGGTAGCTCCTCCTATGAAAGGGTCGGGGGGAACGGGCTGAATTATACTTTCGGTAAAGGCTATAAGAAATATACCGAGGTAGCCGTAAGACTCCACAAAACCCTCAAGGGTAATCTTCAATGATTCCATAACTTGATTATCTTAAACAAACAGTTATTATCTTACCTTATGGCAAAGAAGATAAGGTATCTTGACCGCAATAAAGAGCCCACCCTTCCCCCGGAGGAAAGGGTAAAAACCTTTCGTGAGTATGAGCTCGGGTATTCCGTTAACTTAGCTCTTGACGAAGCTCAGAGATGTTTATTCTGTAAAGATGCGGATCAGAGGTGTATTAAGGGATGCCCCGTTCACGTTGACATACCCGGGTTTATAAAGAAGATAACGGAAGGAGACCTCGTAGGAGCTTACAAGGTTATCATAGAGTCCGATATATTTCCTTCTATATGTGGAAGGGTATGTCCTCAAGAAAGGCAGTGCGAGGGAAGCTGTATCCTTTACTACGACACCGTAAGAAATAGGAAGAATAAAGGGCTTCCCGTCGCCATAGGTGCCCTTGAGAAGTTCGTAGGAGACTTCATAAGAATTTCCGGCATAGAAGTAGAGATAGAAAAGGAACCGCCCACGGGTATGAAGGTTGCGGTAATAGGTGCCGGTCCGGCGGGGCTCAGCTGTGCCTACGAGCTTGCAAAGAAGGGACACGAGGTTCACGTTTACGAAGCTCTACCCAAACCGGGAGGGGTTATGTATTACGGTATACCGAACGCAAGGCTTGATAAGGAAATAATAGAGTGGGAAATTAAGAAACTTGAGAAGCTCGGAATAAAGTTCTTTTACGGCTACCTCGTTGGTAAGACGATAACTCTTGATGAACTGAGGGAAAAATACGATGCCGTTTTTATAGCTGTAGGGGCGGGAAGGGGAAAGCTCGGGCTTCCGGGAGACCATCTTAAAGGTGTTTACTCCGCTATAGACTTTCTTATGAGGGTAAACCTTTACAAAGCTAACGAGTTTCCCAAGAAAGGCGTTCCGGTAGAGCTCGGAAAGAGAACGGTAATAATCGGAGGAGGATTTACAGCGGTTGATTGTGCTATAACTGCGAGAAGGCTCGGGGTTGAGACACACGTGGTTTACAGGAGAACGAGGGAAACCTCTTCCGCAAGGCAGGAGGAGTGGGACCACCTTATGGAAGACGGGGTTATAATCCACTGGCTCACCCAACCCGTTGAGATAATAGGAAATGAGAAAGGGGAAGTAGTGGGTATAAAGTGTATCAAGATGGAACTGGGAGAGCCCGACGAGAGCGGAAGGCCCAGGCCTGTTCCCGTTCCCAACTCAGAGCACATAATAGAGTGCGACTCGGTTATCTTTGCGATAGGCCAGAGGGCTAACCCTATTGCTTACGAGGGAAGCGGACTAAAAACAACGAAGTGGGGAACCATAGAAGTTAACGAGAGATATGAGACGAACCTTGAGGGTGTGTTTGCAGGGGGAGATGTTATAAACGGAGGGGACAGGGTTGTCGTTGCTTTAGCTCATGGAAAAGAAGCGGCAAAATATATACACGAGTATTTAATGAGTAAGAAGGAGGCGGGAAGATGAGCATAAGGCACCAGATGAGACAAAAGGTAGAAGAGCTCTTTAAACTCTTTATGGAGAGGGAAAACCCTCAGGGTGAAACGGTTGTTTATGCGGTTTTTGTTCCCAAAGAGGGAGAGGTTGACGAGGAGTCGGTTGATATATTTGAGCAGGAAGTGAACCCTCAAGACACCGAAAGTCTTGAAAAATTCTTTTCAAGGGTTACAAAGGTAGCCCTTGAAAACGACGTGAAAGAACTCAAACTTTACGGATATGCTTACGATAAAAACGGAGAGATTGTTATAGTGTCCCCCGAAGGGGACCAAGAAATTGAAGAGGTTGTAAAGGAGTTAATAGAAAGGATGAAGGAAGAGGTTTAAACGTATATAGGTTCCGTGAACTCGGAAATGCCCGTCGTCAGGCGGGTGTATATCGCCTTTCCCCTCAGGGACTTTAAAGAAATTCTCTCTTCTCCACTTTCTTTCACTATTACAAGTTCCTCACCTTCTACCCTTATCTCCTTCGGAGGTTGTCCGGTAGACTTCTCAAGTATATTCTTATCCCTTAAAATATCTTGTGAGAAAAGTTGTGCTTCTGTTGCCACGGCCATTTTTCACCTCCTTTTTAATTTTTTTCTATTAATAATTTTTTTCTTTTCTCCTCACGTGTGTATGTTAGAAATCATCTCTCCAATCTATGAGAACCACTTTCTTTTCAAGACACTCAATAACCTTCTCTAAACCCTCTTTCTTTACAAAGTAAACCCTTCCACCTAACGGGTCTCCCTCAACCTTTAGGGGTTTTATCCTCACGTAACCTATCTTTTTTCCCGAGACGTATCCCGTTGTGTAGTTTGGGTCGTCGCTCCAACAAAGTTCTGCTATAACCCCGCAGTAAAGGTTTTTCATAGCAAGCGCAAGAGCGTCAACCGTTCTTAAGGTATATCCCCTTTTCAGGAGAAGCTCCGTTACTCTTTTCCTTTCCTTCCAGTCAAAGTTTACAGTTCTTACACCTCTGCTCTTGTCGGGTTCAAGCCTTTCTCCCGTTTCTACATCCATAAGAACGGCTCCCCTCATATTTCCACCGTAAGGGTTAGCACCTTTTGAAAGGGTTTCAACAGCTTTTTTTGCTAAATCTTCCTTTACACCTTCTTCCATTAGCTTTTTAACAGCGAAGCTCCTCGCTTCTTCCACGCTTTTAAACTCGTATGAGCTTATCTTTAAAGTAAAGGGAATTTCCTCAAAACTCTTAATCTTTTCAACCTTCAGGTTTATAAAATCGTAATCCTTCGGTCTTTTTATAAGTTCTTTTACCGTTTCTTCAAGCTCCCCTTTATTTACGATTCTTTCAGCTCCGGAGACGTGTTTACCACCTTTTTCCGCACGCATTCTTACACTGAAGAGTTCCATAATAAAAAATATGGCTATAGTAAGGGGGTATAAGGGCAAATACCCAAAGATACACGAAAGCGTATACCTTTCGGACAACGTCGTCGTAATAGGAGACGTTGAGATAGGAGAAGACTCAAGTGTGTGGTGGGGAACGGTGATAAGGGGAGACGTTAATTACATAAGGATAGGAAAAAGGACAAATATACAGGACAACTGTGTCGTCCACGTAACCCACGATACACACCCAACGATAATAGGGGATAACGTAACCGTAGGACACGGTGTAATACTTCACGGGTGTGTTCTTCATAACAACATTCTGGTAGGAATGGGAGCAACCATTATGGACGGTGTTGAGATAGAGGACTATGTTCTGGTAGGTGCGGGAGCATTGGTCACACCTAACAAGAAAATTCCCTCGGGTGTCCTCGTTGCGGGCGTTCCCGCTAAAATCGTTAGAGAGCTGAGGGAGGAAGAGATAAAACTCATAGAGGAATCTGCGGAAAACTACGTAAGGTATAAGAACGAGTATTTAAAAACCGCTCCTTAAAACTCGTATTCCCCCTTTTCGTTCACGTCAGCCTTTTCCAAACCTTCCGTATCACCGAGGTAAACGTATATGTAGGCTTTAACCTTTCCTCCCTCGTCAAGGATTATCTCGGTCAACTCCCGCCCGTATAGGTGAGGAACGCCCTCGTAATAATCAAGTTCCTTCAAAGTTTCCTCGTCTACCTCGTAAATCTCTCCCCTAACTTTTCTGGTTCCCTTAACTACGCCCGGGTAGTGGGAAACGATATACATATCGTAGCCTTCGGCTACACCCGTTCCGAGAAATTTAGCCCCCTTCAGGAGGTCGTTAGCTCCCTTACCTCTCTTTAGCGTTCCGTAAACGAATACTTTCATACTGTTTCAACGCTTCTCAGCATCTCGCAGTATTCCTCGGAGAGAAGGTCGCAACCTTTCAGCAAGTGTTCCAGGTATTTTTTCGTAGGTTTTAGACCCTCCGCAGTTTTATCGGACCGGGCTATATAAACCACAGCCTTTACCTTTTCTCCGTTGTCAAGTTCAACCTCAACCTCATCCCTGTAGTAATGTTCCGGATAACCCTCGTAATGGTCCAGCTTCCTTATATCTTCGGGGTTTATCTCGTAAAGTATTCCCTCAACAACTCCGTTGTTATCCCTCACTATGTTTGCGTATCCTACACCTACCTTTCTGCTCGCAACCTTGTTGAAGAGCAACTTCCATCCTCTCAAAACGGCCCTCTTTCTTTCGGAGAAGTTAACCCCCCTTTCCCTCATTCTTTCGGGATTCATGTTTGAGCCGTAAGCAAAGTAATACATTCTAAACCCCTAAACTTTTGCATTCCCTCCCACCCTCTTCCTATCTTTTATTATATCCTCGTAAGCCCACTTTTTTAAAATCTTCTTTATCTCCTCTTCGGAAAGGGAAGGTTTATCGTACATACCTTTTTCCCACCGTTGTCTCTGAGCTTCGTAAAGGATTATTCCCGTTGCAACGGAAACGTTAAGGCTCTGAGCCATTCCAAACATCGGTATGACTATTCTCTGGTCCGCAAGCTCAACAAGTTCAGGAGAAACTCCCTGAAGCTCGTTTCCCACAACTATGACTGTTGGTTTTGTATAGTCTACTGTCCTGAAGTCTACGGAGTCTTTTGATATCCACGTAGCTACAATTTGAAAGCCTTTATCTTTAAACTCCTTTATCTTTTTAACGGGGTCGTCAACCCTTTCTATGAAAACCCACTTATGAGAACCCTGGGTTATACCCTCATTTATTTTCGCATTCTTCCCTTCCGCATGATGATAGTAAAGGTATAAAACCCCTACAGCGTCACAGGTCCTTATGATTGCGGAGAAGTTATGTTCATTTTTAACGTTATCCGCGAAGACTATAAGGTCTTTCTGTCTTCTTTCAAGAACCTCCCTCAACCTCTTTAGGCGTTTTTCAACCACCAGGTATTCCATTACTT
>NZ_JBSLZM010000064.1:0-2560 GCF_056494385.1 Aquifex sp.
TTCATACTGTTTTCTATCTTCGAGCATTTGTATCTCTTCGGGTATCCAGAAATTGGTAAAGCCCATAGTTTTGTAGAGGTCATAAGCCCATTTATACTTAATTTCATTGAGCTCAAGTATGTTTGTCGGGTTACCCTTTATTATCTTTCTCTTTTGAGCTTCTCTATCTCCTTGAGGATTAAAGATGAGCTTTCTCACGAAAGCTTTTTTTTCGTTCTCTACCATTTTTCACCACCTCCGAAAAAGAACCCTGGGTTTTAATTTTAACAGCCTACCTCTGAATAGACCAGCATTTAATATATACTGAAATTGAAAGTCTATATCATTATTACAAGAAAACTTTAAAAAACTTTTTGAAAAAACTCAAAAGATTCTGTTTCAATCCCTTATAGGCACCTAACAAACCTTACCCGGGACAGAAAAACTTACTACGAACTCACGGGTTTCAATCCCTTATAGGTACCTAACAAACCTTGGATTATCTGAGTTGGACATACAAGATAGATGATGGTTTCAATCCCTTATAGGTACCTAACAAACACACTCGCACAGTCAGACCATCCAGTTCAAGATGTCAAGTTTCAATCCCTTATAGGTACCTAACAAACCAGCCTACGACTTACCTTATTCAGTTGACAAGAAGCCCCTGTGGCTCAATGGCCACACTTAAATTTTATAGAATTCTTTAAGAGTCGTCAAGTGGAGTTTATTTCCCGTGAACCTCTAATCTCCCCAAAATCCCGGGAGGTTCACACTTGTTGATTTTGTAAGCAAAACCTTAAATTTTAAAACTTCCGGTTAGTTAGAACTAATATAAATTTTATGGGGTTCATTGACCGCCTGAAAATCAAGGGGATAAAATATTTATTCCCTAATTTTTAGGCTTCTTTAATCCTTTAAGCTTGTTAATACTTACTAAATAAACATATCATCACGGGAAGGCTTATCTATGCCTATACTCAACCTCTCGTAGTACTTCTTTATCAAGGGCTTCCTTTAACCCGTCTATCAGTATTCTGAGTTTTGTTTCCGTTATTTCCCCCTCAAATACGGAGTTTGAGAATGCCGAGTTTAGCCGTGGGGGAGTGGAGATTTAATATGATATAGGAGATTCCGGCCGGAATTCTTTGTCTTTTCTCCATCTTCTTGAAACAAGTTTATATTATCTGTATCGTCCTACTTTCCCGCCCATATCTTTATTCTCCTTTACACTTAACTTGACGTTCTCTATTCATTTGATTATATTCTGCCAATAGTTTCTAAAAAGTTGATATCATACAAGGAAGTAAAAGGGGGAATATCTTAAAGATTTATGTTAAGGAAGGGAATATTCAGTAAGATGGCGGAAGGACTCGTTGAAAAGCTCGCCAAAGAGCTTGAAGAAGAGCTAAAAAGCAGACCAAAGGACCCCGAGCTTCTCTTTAAGCTCGGCGTTGCTTACGTTAGAGCGGGAAAGATAGATAAGGCCAGAGAAGTTTACAAGAAGTTAAAGAACCTTGATAAGGAGAAGGCAAACGAGCTACTTGACAGGATTTACGAGGTTTAGTCTGCAGTCCTTAAAGGTTTCCCATACATACCTGTTTAGGGGAAGGTTTAGGTATTCCCACTCCCTCTTTGACGCATCGTAAACTCTCATCCCCTTGTATCCTACAACGTCCATAACCCAGTAAACGAAGGCTGCACCCGTTCCACCAAAACAGAAAAGAATAACTTCGTCTTTTTCATTAATCCCTTGATTTTTGAGGAATTTTTTCGCATACCGCGGGAACTCTATGTATAACTTTCCCGTGTTCTTGTCCATTTTTACCCACCACTCCCAGGAAAAGGGAACGGAACAGGGTATGTGTCCGTATTTCTTAGCCGCCGGAAACTTTCCTATTCCGAAGTAAAACTCGGGAAGTCTCCCGTCAATTATGGGAATTTTACCTATGTTTTCGTAAACGTATTTCCAATTAACTTCTTTATAGGGGTTGTAGTTCGCCTTAAAACTTCCCCTCCTAACTACGGGTTCATCGTAGGATACGGGATAATTCTTCTTAATCCAGGAACTCCAACCCCCGTCAAGTATGCCCACCTTCTCGTGTCCGAGGAGGTGAAATATCCAGTAAGCGTAAACCGCTCCCAATATCTCGTTTTTTGCATTTCCTTTGTAGTAAATGACAACTTTCGTATCGTTGTTTATCCCCCATTTCCTGAACATCTCTTCATACTCTTCAATCTTTTTCCTGACAAGTGCTCCCGTTTTTTGGTCCATTACCCTCCACTCTTCCTTCTCGGTAAGTCTTGCTCCGGGTATATGTCCTTCAAGGAGGTAGCTCTGGGTGTCTCCGAACTCAAGTATTACGAGGTCTTTGTCCTCAAGATGTTTGTACAACCACTCGGGTGAAACGAGCTTTGGAAAGGAAAAAGAAAATCCGAATAGAATAAAAAGTAAAACTAAAACCCTCATTACTCCCCCTTATACTCCGCTTTTGAGGTTGCTGTTTCCCAAAGAACCACCTTTACGATCTTTATTTCTCCGAGTAGACCGGCTTCCTCTAACCTTTTCTTGAGAAAATCG
>NZ_JBSLZM010000065.1:0-21841 GCF_056494385.1 Aquifex sp.
TCGGGCTCAACCCAATCAAAATTTTATATTCATTTGACTATATTCTGCCAATAGTTTCTAAAAAATTGATATCATACCCGCATGATGCAAAAATTTCGTTGAGCCTCAAGTTCCAATCCCTTATAGGTACCTAACAAATGGTAATACAAAATACGCTTAAAGCGTTATGGAACGTGATGTTTCAATCCCTTATAGGCACCTAACAAACCATTTTCTGAGCCGGAGTTATTCTAGCTTGCTTATCAGTTTCAATCCCTTATAGGTACCTAACAAACGACCACCAATCAGACCCATCTCTGGCCTCAGCGAACGTGTTTCAATCCCTTATAGGTACCTAACAAACACTGTGATACTTGATTGATTGAACTTTTCACTTTGTCGGTTTCAATCCCTTATAGGCACCTAACAAACGTATCAAGAACCAACATTCTTTTTCCCCTTCGTTAAGTTTCAATCCCTTATAGGTACCTAACAAACTGTCTATGTCAAGACCAAGTTGTTCAAGTTTATCACGGTTTCAATCCCTTATAGGTACCTAACAAACTAGAGTGTCTTCTGCAAAACTGTTTGTCAAAGAAGGGTTTCAATCCCTTATAGGTACCTAACAAACGAAGGAGTTTGAAAAGAAGGGATGGGAAATCTACGGGTTTCAATCCCTTATAGGTACCTAACAAACTTTCAAAGGGAACATTTTCACCAAACCAAGTGTTAAAGTTTCAATCCCTTATAGGTACCTAACAAACTACTAAAACCGTATACTTTGGCGGACTCATAAGTCACAGTTTCAATCCCTTATAGGTACCTAACAAACTCAGAATTTCTTCCCATCCATCTGGGTCAAGTCTGAGTTTCAATCCCTTATAGGTACCTAACAAACCAGCCTACAACTTACCTTATTCAGTTGACAAGAAGCCCCTGTGGCTCAACGGCCACACTTAAATTTTATAGAATTCTTTAAGAGTCGTCAAGTGGAGTTTATTTCCCGTGAACCTCCAATCTCCCCAAAATCCCGGGAGGTTCACACTTGTTGATTTTGTAAGCAAAACCTCAAATCTTAAAACTTTCGGTTAGTTAGAACTAATATAAATTTTGTGGGGTTCATTGACCGCCTGAAAATCAAGGGGGATAAAATATTTATTCCCTAATTTTTAGGCTTCTTTAATCCTTTAAGTTTGTTAATACTTACTAAACAAACATATCATCATGGGAAGGCTTATCTATGCCTATACTCAACCTCGTCACCTTTTTATTCCTTAAAGAAGTTATGTCCCTTTTGTTGTATGGTGATACCAAGGAAGGCTAAGGTCTGCCCTCACTGCGGTTGTGAACCTAAAGTTTCATAAAGCTCGGGCTTATACCCCCTCATGAACTCATCACCGCTCATCTTCTTACCTTTAGGTGAGATTAACTCAAGTATTTCAAGGCTTTTTTTCCCACATGCGACGATGAACCTTTTTCGGTCCTGTATCTCTCCAGGATACCCGTTGATATTAAGAACCTTAGCCTTGAGAATCTTTATTCTCTCTCCTCTAAAAAAGGTGTAAGCGTTCGGGTAAAGTCCCCTTATGCGGTCCCTGACGCTTTCCGCAGGAGCTTTCCAACAAATTCTGTATTCTTCTTTCTTAACGGGTGGTGCATAGGTTGCCTCCTCGTGGTTCTGGGGAGCCGGTTTTATTTTCCCTTCAAACCAATCATTCAGGGTTTTTACGAGTAGTTTTGCTCCCCCGTTTGCTAGCTTTTCCAAAAGGGTTAAGAAGTTGTCTTCTTCATCAATCTTAAGTTTTTCCTGAGATAGGATATCTCCGGCGTCCATCTCCTCGTTTACGAGCATTACCGTATTTCCCGTCTCCTTCTCACCCGCCATTATAGCCCTCTGAATGGGAGCCGCTCCTCTGTATTTAGGTAATAGTGATGCGTGGAGGTTAATAACTTTGAAGGGAGGGATATCAAGTACGTCTTTCGGGAGAATCATCCCGTATGCTACCACGACTATACACTCGGGCTTAAGTGCTTTTACAATTTCCGTAAGCTCCTTCTTATTCTCGGGCTGGTAAACGGGAATACCCAGCTCTTTGGCAACTACCTTCGTGGGAGGGGGTTTTATCTTTTTTCCCCTCCCCGCCGGTCTGTCGGGCTGAGCAACAACACCGATTATCTCAAAATTTTTAGCAAGTTCTTTTAAGCTCGGGACTGCAAACTGGGGTGTTCCCATAAAGAGTATCTTCCTCACACCTCAACCTTCCAGTTATCTATCAATCTTGCGTTTCCAACCCTTACCGCTACCAGTATTCTGTCTCCCTTTTCAACCCTCTCTTTCGGTTTCAAGTTCTCGTCGGTTATCTCAACGTAATCAATGCCCTTAACGTGGGGGTGTTTCTCTATAAACTTCTTTATGGCTTCCTTTATCCTGCTTGCATCCCTTTCCCCTGCCTTTATCATTTTTTCGGCAAGCCGGAAGGATTTGTATATGGCGAGTGCTGACTCCCTTTCCTCCGGAGAGAGGTAAACGTTCCTTGAGCTGTAGGCGAGTCCGTCTTTTTCCCTTACTATGGGAACGGGAACAATCTCAACGGGTATGTTCAGATCCTCAACAACTTCCTCTATTATCTTAAGTTGCTGGTAGTCCTTCTCTCCGAAGTAAGCCCTGTTCGGTTGAACTATGTTAAAGAGCTTCACAACAACCGTTGCAACTCCGTTAAAATGCCCGGGCCTAAAGGCACCCTCTAATACATTCCCGAGTTCACCTATGCATACCTTGGTTCTGTAGCCTTTCGGATACATCTCCTTAACATCGGGTGCAAAAACTGCGTCAACTCCTTCCTCCTCGCATATTGCTAAATCCCTTTCCAAATCCCTCGGATACCTGTCGTAATCCTCTCCTTCCCCGAACTGGGTAGGATTTACGAAAATACTAACGACAACTATATCGTTCTGCATTCTGGCAAGTCTTATTAAAGCCCTGTGCCCCTCGTGAAGGTATCCCATCGTAGGAACGAAACCTATCTCCTTCCCTTCACACTTTTTACTCTTAAGGAAGTTCCTCAAGTCCTTTATTTTCTTAAAAAGGAGAGGCATAGGATAAATATTTTAATAGAATTAAGCTTATGGAAGGCAAAGCGACAACCATACTGGCGGTTAGGAGGAACGGAAAAACGGTTATGGGCGGAGATGGTCAAGTCACCTTCGGTGACGCGGTTCTTAAGCACAACGCAAGGAAGATAAGAAGACTGTATAAAAACCAGGTTCTTGTAGGATTTGCCGGAAGTGCGGCGGACGGACTTGCTTTAATGGAAAGGCTTGAGTCAAAACTTGAGGAGTTTAGGGGAAACCTCATAAAGGCTTCCGTTGAGCTCGCGAAGGAGTGGAGAATGGATAAATACCTCAGGAGGCTGGAAGCTCTTCTCCTTGCTGCGGATAGGGAAAGAATGCTCCTAATATCGGGAAACGGGGACGTGATAGAACCGGATGAACCGATCCTTGCTATAGGTTCGGGAGGGAACTACGCAAAAGCTGCGGCTTTAGCACTTTACAGAAATACAGATATGGATGCGAGGGAAATTGTGGAAAAAGCCCTAAAGATTGCTTCGGAGATATGCATATACACAAACGACAACTTTACGATAGAAGAGCTTTAGTGCAGGAACTTAAAGTGACAAATCCTGTTTTCCTGATCCCTTCCCTTCCACTCTATACCCTTTACTCCTTTTAACTCTCTGACGAACCCCTCAATAAAACCCCATCCGCACCAGCAAACAGCATGCTCTATCGGTTTAAAACCGTTTGATGCTAAAAGGTCGTAAAATACACACCTGCATATGCCCGCTCTCTCCTCCTCAAGGTTTATCCTTTCCGCAAAACCGAACTCCCTTAGGGCATTCTCAAGAACCTCTTTCCATATCTCTTTTGGATACTTATTCATTAGGAGTTTTGCGAGCTCTCTCCCTACCTGTCTTATAATTGCGTAAGAACCTTTATCCCCGTATAGTTTCATCAATTCTTCCGCGAAGGTGTAAACAAGCTCCCTTCCCGAAAGATTTCCCTCAAGCTTTCTCATTACCGTGTTCACTCCCCCTTCCCCTATAACGCCTTTCATAAGCTCAATAAGGGTGTTTATAGTTTCTTGGGAGATTTCCTTCCTTTCCATAAAAATATATTAAATTTAAAAATATATTTAGGAAAATCAACCAACCAGGGAAAGGATATCCTTCACTATATCTTCTTTAAAGGTTTTGAAATCCTTTCTTATCTGGGAAAACCTTTCAAGTAACGAGGTATTCAGCTTAACCTCTTCACCTTCCCTTATAAATAGTTCATACCTTTCGGCAAAGCTGTCTATCTCGTCGTAATATCCGGGATTTTTGTAAAGATAAAAAATTTCCGGGAAGTATTTTGAGAGTTTTAAGAAAACTTTTTCCATATCAACATGTTTGTGGTTCACGTCAACGTCTATGAATCCTCTCCTTTCTTTCAGTCTTACCCTGTTTCCCGCTTCTTCGACAGCCATAAGACTTGCAAATACGAGAGCAAGAGTATCAACGAGGTCTATGTTTATAAAGTCGTCTCCGAGGAGGTCCCTCTTGAAAGCGTAAGTAAGGTCTCCCTCTTTTTCATCGTAGTAGTATATGTGGTTAAGACCTTCCGTAAACGTAGCGTAATGTTGATACTCAACGTGGGCTATCCTCTCACCCGTTCTTCCGAAAACGTTGAAGTAGGTTGAGGTAAGTATGTAAGTCTGGTATGCCCCGTGTTCTCCCTTTATAAACTCTCCCTCGTAAAGGCCGTTTGATAGAACGTCCATCTCGTCCGTAAGATAAAGAACCTTATCCTCCGTTATCGCTACGGGGCCCTCGTAGTCCGCAAGGACCTTTTTCACATCAACCAGAGCTTTTTCCCCTTCCTTTCCTCCATCCTTCTTTATCTTGTAAAGCCAGTTTCCCGCACCTACGTAAAGGTAATCCCCTATCAGGTCTAAGGTTCTTATGGGTTTCTCAAGTATGTCCGATACCGGAAGTCTTTCTATCTTCGCCTTTTCAAATCTTTCCGCGTCCAGCTTGTATATTCCTTCGTGGGTTATGAAGTAAAAGTCCCTCAGGTCGGATGTAATGTCTATTATCTCCTTCTCAAAGTCTATCTCCTGTGTTTCCCCGTTCCTTCTGTCCATTCTCATCAGGTATGTCTTTCCGGCACCGAAGAGGTAAAAACGGGTGTTCGTAAGGAGTGTGGGTGTTTCAGAGAGCTTTGAGGATTGCCACACCACCTTCTTTTCACCGTTTTCAAGGAGCTCCTTTTTGCTGAACCCCTCCACTCTGTAATCCTTCGCAAGAAAAACCCTTTCTCCGTCCGTATACATATTCATGGTTATTGATTATAACCGAGTAATAAAGTTGACAGAAAATTAAAACATTGGTATATCTTTAGATACCTTTTTCTTTCGGAGGGATTGTATGGAGTACATTGCCCTCGGGGTTGCGTTTATTGTTGCCCTTGCGATAGCTCTCGGACAAGCCATTGTAAACGATATTCTGGGAACGAGAAAAAAGGACCCCCTTGAGGATTATCCCTACGAGTGCGGTGTTCCCCTATACGATAATGAGGCAAGGGGAACCTTCAAACAGGGGTATTACCTTTTAGGACTTTTACTTATACTCTTTGATATAGAAGCTGCTTACCTCTTTCCCTGGGCGGTAGTGTTTAAAGATATAGGTATTTACGGTTTAATAGAGGTCATTGTCTTCGTAGGAATATTAACATTAGGTTTTATATACGCTTGGCGTAAGGGTGCTTTAAACTGGGAGATGTAGGAGGTAAGTGTCATGGTTGCTATAAATTCTAACGGATTTGTTACTACAACTGTTGAGGAACTTCTCAGATGGGGAAGGAGGAACGCCCTCTGGCCGGTGACTATAGGGCTTGCATGCTGTGCTATAGAAATGATGCACACAGCTGCTTCCCGTTTTGACCTTGACAGGCTCGGTGTTATATTCAGAGCTTCTCCGAGACAGGCGGACGTTCTCATAGTTGCGGGAACTGTTGTTAATAAAGTTGCTCCGATGCTGAAGCTCATATGGGACCAGATGCCGGACCCTAAGTGGTGTATATCTATGGGAGGATGTGCTTCCGCGGGAGGACCGTTTCCTACTTACTCAACCCTCCAGGGAGTTGACCGTATAATACCCGTTGACGTTTACATACCCGGATGTCCTCCAACTCCCCAGGGACTCATATATGGAATACTCCAGCTCCAGAAGAAGATAAAAGAACAGGGAATAACGAAGTACGATAAGCTCTTTGCGGACTTTAACAGGGAGATAGAGAAGGAGGGTATATTCGTTCCAAGGGAACTTAAGGTGTGAGGATAAATTATGAAATGGATTAACACGGCAAGTGTAGAGAGGGTAAGACAGGAGTTCAAGGAAAGGGTAAAGTTTATAGAAACACAACACACAAGGGGATTTGAAACGGACTATAACACCCTAAGGGAGCTATTAACATTCCTAAGAGATAAAGAGAGATTCCTTCACTTCGTTGACCTCACCTGTATTGACTTTCCCGAGCATCCTAAACGCTTTCAGGGTGTTTACATACTCTACAATCCCGAGGAGAACGAGAGGGTAATAGTAAAGTGCTGGGCTGAAAACGGAAAACTTCCCACGATAGAAGACCTCTGGCCCGGTGCCAAGTGGGCGGAAAGGGAAGCCTACGATATGTTCGGTGTTGTCTTTGAGGGACACGATAACCTGCGCAGGATGTTCATGTGGGAGGGATACGAACACTTTCCCCTCAGAAAGGACTTCCCCCTTCAGGGTATACCCGAGGTGGAGCTTCCATCCCTTACCGAAGTTATGCACGGGAGGACAGACCCACCCTCCCACGACTTTGAGCTGGTTCATACAAAGCTTCCCACCCTTGAGGACCTTGAGAGAACCGAAAAGGCAAGGCTTAAGAAGAAGGCGGAGCTTGTTTTAAACTGGGGTCCCCTTCATCCCGGAACCCACGGAACCATATGGTTCTTATTTGACCTTGAAGGTGAGAAGGTTGTTCAGAGTGATGTAATTCTCGGACAGCTCCACAGAGGTATGGAAAAGCTCGCGGAGAACCTTCATTACTTCCAGTTCATACCCTACACGGACCGTATGGACTACATATCCGCAATATGTAACGAGCTTGCATACGTTGAAGCTGTTGAAAAACTCCTCGGCGTAGAAGTTCCCGAAAAGGCAAGGTATATAAGAACTATGTTTGCGGAACTTCAGAGGATTAACTCGCACCTTCTCTGGCTGGGAACGGGTGCCTTGGACCTAGGAGCTCTTACCGTATTTCTGTATGCATTCAGGGAAAGGGAAAAGATAATGGACATAATAGAGGGAAATGCGGGATACAGGCTCACCTCCTGCTTTCTAAGGATAGGGGGAGTTCATTACGACCTTGCTGAGGGAACCCTTGACGTTGTGAAGCACTTTATAAAGGACTTTCCCCAAAGGTTAAAAGAGTATCATACACTCCTGACCAGGAACAGAATATGGTTGAGAAGAACCAAAGAGGTTGGGATTATAACAAGAGAAGATGTTCATAAATACGGACTTTCTGGGCCGGTGGCGAGGGGTTCGGGAGTTCCTTACGACCTAAGGAAGTTACAGCCTTACGCCGCTTACGACGAGGTTGACTTTGATATACCCGTAGGAGAGGTGGGAGACGTATACGACAGGTATCTTGTGAGAATGGAAGAAATGGCTCAAAGCGTAAAAATAATAGAACAGTGTGTTGAGAAACTTGAGAAATTACCGAAGGATGCCCCTTACCTCAATAAGGAACACCCTGCGGTAATCCCTCCGAAGGAGGATGTTTTCCACGACCTTGAGAGCATGGTAAAGTCCTTCAGAGTTGTAGTTCACGGAGAGAGTGCTCCTCCCGGTGAGGTTTACTTCAGCGGAGAAAACCCGAGGGGTGAACTCGGATTTTACATTTACTCAAAAGGTGGGGGAAACCCCTACAGACTAAGGATACGTTCGGGAGCCCTTTATAATCTATCCATATTCCCTAAGCTTATACAGGGAAGAACGATAGCGGACGCTATAGCGCTTCTGGGAAGTCTTGACCCAGTCGTAGGTGAAACGGACCGTTAGGAGGGCATTATGGAAAGCTATCTCCTCTCACTCGCTTTAATGTTCGTAAAGGTTCTTACAGTATTTTTGATAGCTCTCGGTGTCGGTGCTTACCTAACGTGGTTTGAGAGAAAGCTTGCGGGTCACATTCAGAACAGGCTCGGACCTACGGTAGTCGGTCCTTTCGGCCTTCTCCAGCCAATAGCTGACGCGATAAAGCTCGCAACGAAAGAAACTATTATCCCCCGCGGAGCAGATAAACCCGTTTACTACATGGCTATTATAATGGCCTTAGTTCCTTCAATACTGCTCCTTGCGGTAGTCCCTTGGGGTCCCGGTTTCAGAATAGGAAACACTTACGTTGAGCCTATAATAGCGGATGTGAATATAGCCCTGCTTCTTGCCTTTGCCTTCGGCTCCCTATCGGTTTACGGAACTATATTCTCGGGGTGGGCTTCAAACTCCAAGTATGCCTTTATAGGTTCTCTCAGGAAAGCCGCGGTCGTTATAGCTTACGAGGTTATATTGGGATTTTCGGTTCTCGGTGTTATCCTTCTTGCGGGAACGCTCAGCACGGTTGGTATAGTTGAAGCCCAAATTCAGAAAGGTGTTTGGTTTATCGTTTACCAGCCGGTAGCTTTCATACTTTACCTTTACTGTATGCTTGCGGAAAGCGGTAGGGTTCCCTTTGATATCCAGGAGGCTGAAGCTGAGCTCGTTACGGGTTATAACGTTGAATACGGAGGTATGAAGTTCGGAGCCTTCCCCCTTGCGGAGTGGTATATAAACGTAATAGCCTTATCAGCTATAGCTGTTGTCCTGTTCTTCGGCGGATGGGACGGACCCAACATACTCGGACCTATTTCTCCCTACTTCTGGTTCGTGTTCAAAACCTTCGCACTCGTTTTCTTTACCCTCTGGCTTCACTGGACTCTTCCGAGATTTCAAGCTAAGGATGTAACCGAGATAGCTTGGAAGATACTACTTCCTATAGCTATTCTTAACGTGATAATTACTGCGGTTGTTGTTTACGCTTTTTAAAGGAGGGATGTTATGAAAGTAAAGAGGCTAAACAGGAAGGATTACCTCAATATCCTTGAGGCTATATTCTTTATAGACTTCCTTAAGGGTCTTTCCGTTACCTTAAAGAATCTCCTCAGAAGACCGATAACGACCGAATACCCTAAGGAGAAACTCACCCCTCCCAAACGCTTCAGGGGAGCTCATGGACACTACGTGTGGGACGGAACAGAACCGGATTCCTTAAAGGCTATAGAGAAATTTATGTCTTACGAGAAGGCAAAGAGCAGGTGTGTCGCCTGTTATATGTGCCAGACGGCTTGTCCCATGCCTACCTTATTCCGAATAGAAGCGGTTCAGCTCCCAAACGGAAAGAAAAAAGTTGTAAGGTTTGATATGAACCTCCTTAACTGTCTTTTCTGCGGTCTTTGTGTTGACGCATGTCCCGTAGGATGCCTTACAATGACCGATATATTTGAGCTTGCCGGCTACTCAAGGAGAAACGAGGTTCTCCGTATGGATGACCTGGAAAAGTTTGCTATAGACTTTAAGCAGAGAAGGGGCGATGAGCCCGACAGAATATGGCCTAACGATAAGGAAAGGGAAAAACTCTGGGGGAAGATAGAGTGGAGTGGATAATATTCTCGGTTCTGGGAGCTTGGTTAATAGTTTCCGCACTGGGAGTTGTTTTCGTAAAAAGTCCTATTCATGTTATCCTCTTCTTCCTCTCTTCTCTCCTTGCTATGGCCGGTCTTTTCCTATCCCTCGGGGCGGAGCTCCTTGCAGGTCTTCAGCTTATAATTTATGCGGTTGCCATAGTTGTGTTTTACGTTCTCGTTATAACAACGATACCGTGGGAAAAAATTAAACGCTTTGAAGGTTTCTACAAGGTGGAATTACTTACCGCTTCCCCTATCTTCTTTATACTCTTCGTAGCAATGAGCTACATGGTTGTTAAGGGAAAACTTGCACAGCCTATAGGGGCTGTTAAGGACAACGTAAGGGAGATAGGAAGAGAGCTCTTTACAAGTTATCTATTCCCCTTTGAGGTTGCGTCTGTTATTCTACTTGTTGCTATGATAGGTGCTATACTTCTTGGGAGAAAGGAAGAGTGAAAGAGGTGGGGAGTATGGATATAATCAAGGCTTATATAATCTTAAGTATTGCTTTGTTTCTCATAGGTCTCCTCGGTGTTATAGTTAGGAAAAACTTAATAACCATTTTGGTAAGCACGGAGCTTATGCTTAACGGAATTAACTTAGCTCTTGTTGCGGTTGACAAGGCCCTGGGAAGGGTCGACGGCCAGATTTTTGCCTTTTTTGTTATGACCGTTGCGGCCGCTGAGGTTGCGGTGGGGTTAGGATTGATAGTTTCCATATTCAGGCTTAAAGGTTATGAAGCTTCTCACGAAATTTCTCAATTGAGGGACTGAGGATGATAGAGCTGGGCATAGTTCTCATACCCCTAATAGCCTTTTTAGTGATACTGGCCTTTGGAAGGAAGATAGGGGACCTCGGAAGCGGAATTATAGCCTCAGTAGGAGCAGGCCTAACCACCCTTTTCTCCTTCGTCGTCGCCCTAAAAGCTATCCACCAACCCATTCACATAAAGCTTTACTCCTTCCTTCCTATCTCCAACTACACCCTTAAGCTTGGCTTCTACTTTGACTCCCTTTCCTCCCTTATGGCTCTCGTCGTTTCCTTCGTCGCTACGCTCATCTTCATCTACTCAATCGGTTACATGAGAGACGAGTTCGGTAAATGGGTTTTTAAGTTCTACGCTTACCTCTCTCTCTTCCTCTTCGCTATGCTTCTTATCGTCCTTTCGGATAACCTCCTTGGTATATTCTTCGGTTGGGAAGGTGTAGGTCTTGCTTCTTACCTCCTTATCGGCTACTACCACAACCAGAAAAAAGCCACAAACGCATCCTTCGAAGCCTTTGTAATGAACAGAATAGGTGACTGGCTATTTATCTTCGGTATCATCTACACCTTCTACCTTTTTGGTTCTCTTGACATACTTGAGATATTCCCGAAAGTTGAAGAGGTAAACAAGTATGCATTGGGAATAGCGACGATGCTTCTTTTTGGAGGGGCTGTAGGGAAGTCAGGACAGTTTCCCCTCCACACGTGGCTTCCTAATGCGATGGCAGGCCCCACACCCGTGAGTGCACTTCTTCACGCTGCGACCATGGTAGCAGCAGGTGTTTACATGGTCGCAAGACTATACCCCATCTTTGAGGCAACACCTCAAACCTTGAAGCTCATAGTTGTGATAGGGGCCCTCACGATGACCATGGCTGCCCTTGCGGGAGCTGTTCACAACGACATAAAGAAGATAATAGCCTTCTCAACGATGTCACAGCTTGGGTATATGTTTGTTTCGCTGGGAGTGGGAGACAAGGGAGGAGCGATGTTTCATTTGACCACACACGCCTTCTTTAAAGCCCTTCTTTTCCTTGCTGCGGGAGCGGTGATAACAGCGTTCCACCATCACATATACGACATTTTCAAGATGGGTGGGCTAAAGAAGTATATGCCGATAACGTATGCAGCGTTTATGGTGGGAGCCTTGAGCTTGGCGGGAGTATTTCCTTTTAGCGGATTTTGGAGTAAGGACAGGATAGTAGCGAGTATGTATGAGTGGAGCGGGGTTTTGGGTATACTTGGGACGATAGTTGCTTTTGTGACGGCGTATTACAGTTTTAGGGAAGGGTTTTTGGTGTTTCACGGAAAGGAGAGGTGGAGGGAGTATTACGGGAAGGATGTTCATGAAGTAGAGGGGGTTATGACGGTTCCTATGGGATTGCTTGGTTTTGTGACGGTATTGAGCGGATTGTTTGGGCTTTGGTTGGAGCACTGGTATGTTGGTTTGATAGGAGGGGAGGAGAAGGGGATACATTTGAGTGTAGCATTGGTGTCATTGGGGGTAGCTTTGGGAGGTATATGGCTGGCTTGGGCTGTGTATGTGAAGGAGGTTATAGATTACAGGAAGGCTTATGACTCTCTTAAGTTTATTCATACCACCTTTAAAGAACAGTTCTTTACCGAAAAGCTTTACCACAACGTGATAGGAGGCGGATACCTTTCGGTTTCGAGACTTACCTTCAAAGGAGTTGATAGGGGACTTATAGATGGATTTATAAATCTTCTTTATAAATACTTTTTCAGGTTTGTAAAGTTCCTTTGGAAGAACCTTGACATAAAAATTATTGACCTTATCATTCACGAGAGTGTTCTTTCTGCTTTTAGAATAGGAAGGGTATCAAGACAGTTACAAACGGGGCTTTTAAACCATTACATAATCTTTTTAACGCTCGGTGTTGTCGTTATGCTGGGTGTTATGCTTTACCTTCTTGAAAGGTTTAAGGGGTAAGTGAGATGGAAAAGGTGGGGTTTGAGTTTCCCTTTATATCCGTATCCATAATAACACCCGTAGTTTTCTCACTCCTTATTCTCTTCTTCAAAGAAAAGTATGCAAAGTATCTGGCGCTGCTGGGAACGGGTCTAACCCTTTTAATCTCTCTGATAGCACTATCTTGGTTTGATTTCTCAAGAACGGAAGTTGTCCAGTTTTACGAGGAGTATACGATACTTGAAGAGCTCGGGGTAAAGCTTTCACTAGGAGCTGATGGCCTCTCTATGCTTATGTATATACTTACGACCCTTATTTCTCTTGTTGCGGTTATATGGTCCATCGGAGACGAATCAATAAAAACACGCCTAAAGGAGTATTACATAGCGTTCCTGCTTACGGAAGCCTTTGTTATCGGTGTTTTTACCAGTTTTGACCTTATAGTGTTTTATGTGTTTTACGAGCTTACTCTCCTTCCCATGCTCTTTGTTATAGGAATATGGGGTTATAAGCTGAGGCTTTACTCAGCTTACAAGTTCTTCGTATACATATTTATATCTTCCCTATTCCTGCTTCTGGGTATAGCTTCCCTGTCGGTTTACCACTACAAGGTTAACGGGTCCTTCACTTTCAGCTACTTTGACCTGCTCGGTCTTAACATACCCAACGGTTTTGAGATATTCCTCTTTCTCCTCTTCTTTATAGCCTTTGCGGTGAAGACACCAATCGTTCCATTTCACACGTGGCTTCCCGATGCCCACGGAGAAGCTCCCACCGCAGGCTCGGTAGTTCTTGCGGCCATACTCCTTAAGATGGGAACTTACGCACTTCTCAGGTTTAACATAGGGCTCTTCCCCGATGCCGCCAGGGAACTCGCCCCTTACCTTGTTGCCCTCGGTATTTACTCAATAGTTATGGCATCTTGGATGACCATATCTCAAACCAACATAAAGCGTTTCGTAGCTTACTCTTCCGTTTCTCACATGGGATTCGTTGTTGCCGCTATGTTCTTACTCAATGTGGAAGGTATAAGGGCGTCTGTCATAGAGATGTTTGCCCACGGGCTTACGAGTGCAGGCTTATTTATGGTTGCCGGTTTTGTTTACAACAGGCTTCACACTTTTAACTTCTCAAGTCTCAGGGGAGCGATAAAATTTATGCCTCTTTTTGCGACTATTACCGCGACGATAGCTTTCGCAGCTATGGGTCTTCCGGGAGGCTCCTCTTTCTGGGGTAAGTTCTTGACGGTTGTAGCCTCAAGGGAGTACTCAACGGCCCTGGCCCTTTTCGTTCTCTTTGCAGCTTTCTTCAGCGGAGCTTATGTCCTTTACTTTATGAAAACCCTTTATCTTGACGTTAGAGAGGAGAGTGTTCTCGTCCATTTCAGAGATGTTAACAGTTATCCTCTTGTTGCCTTTGTTCTTATAGTTATTCCCGTGCTTATGGTGGGGCTACTTCCATTTATATTCTTTGCCTTTTACGAGGGATACATCTTCCACCTGCTTAAATACGTTCTAAAAATACCGTTCTGAGGGGAGTGAAAGATGGATTTAAGGGCGCTAATAGGAGCGATAGAAATTCCCGACCTCAAGAAGTTCCTTCCCGAGCTTATACTTCTTATTCACGCTTTCGTTCTCTTTACCCTTGAACTTGTTTTAAAAAAAGGAAGTAAGAAAACCGTCCTATCTATAGTAAGTTACGTCGGTTATTTTGCCGTTCTTTTTTCCCTCTTAGTTCCCTGGAATTATCCCGGGGATACTTTTTACGGAAACTTTACGAACGACCCGCTCGCTATTACAGTAAAACTTTTTTCCTTGATAATAACCCTGGGTATACTCACAGTAGTTAACAACTACTATTCTTCAAAAAAATCCTTTTACGGGGAGTTTTACTACATTCTCGCTTTTACGCTTCTCGGGGTTTTTGTTCTGGCTTCTTCATACAACTTGATAATCATATACGTAGCCCTTGAGCTCGTATCCGTAGGCTTTTACATTCTTACCGCACTCTTTAAGGGTTCAACGGTTTCAAAGGAGGGAGCTTTTAAATACCTTATCCTGGGGGGACTTGCTATAGCCCTTGCTTCCTACGGTGCCGCCTTTATGTATATATACTCGGGAAGCATAGACCTGAGAGAAATACTCACGTATAAGAGTCAGGATATTCACTACCTCATTCTGGGGCTCGTTTTCTTCCTTATAGGTATAGCGGTCAAAATAGGGGCAGTTCCTTTTCATTACTGGCTACCTGACGCTTATCAAGGTGCACCCACACCCGTTACCGCATTTATGGCATCGGTCGGGAAGTTGGCGTTCTTTATTCCCCTCGTTAGGGTCGTTCCCCTGCTTGAGGAAAAGTTCGCTACCGTTTGGACGATAACAGTGGGTTTAATAGCCGCGGTTACGATGCTATACGGTAATTTTGTAGCACTCGTCCAGAAAGACGTCAAAAGGCTTCTCGCTTACTCCTCTATAGCTCACTCGGGTTACATACTGGCTGCTGTTGCAGTTTCAAAGGTAATAGGCCTCAAGGCTGTTATATACTTCTTGATAGCCTACGCTATAATGTCCGCAGGTGCTTTTCTCGTATTGGCTCTCATGGAGAGAAATCCCGAGTGGGAAAACAGCATGGAGAACTTTATGGGTTTCAGGTTTAACATGCCCTACCTTGCCTTTGCGTTCCTCATTTATATGGTTGCCCTACTCGGTGTACCGCCTACCGTCGGTTTTGTAGGCAAAGCCCTCGTTTTTATGGCACTATCCTTTGATAAACTCTGGTGGCTTGCCTTTATAATGATTCTCTCAACAGCTGTATCAACGGGTTACTACATAAGGCTCGTTGTCCTGATGTACATGCATAAAAACGAAAGGGAGTTTAAGGTTGAAGGCATAAACCCCCTTGAGGGTCTATCTTTAGTAATGTTAACGGTTGGAAGTGTTCTTCTGGGTGTTCTTCCCTCTATAATTTGGTTCTTAGTAAAGACTTCGGCAGAAAGCCTATTTACGGGGTGAGGAGCAATGGAGTATTTCTGGATTTTGGTATTCGCTTTCATTCTTATAGTTATCGGTCTTGTAATGATATCTTTAAACTCTCTGCTTGGTCCCAGAGATCCCCAGCTTTACGAGGACTACCCTTACGAGTGTGGTGTTCCGTTATACGATAAAGATGCTCAGACGACCTTCCACCAGGGTTACTATCTGCTCGGTTTACTTCTCTTACTCTTTGACATAGAAGCGGCTTTCTTATTTCCGTGGACCGTAGTTTACAGGTATCTCGGTGTATTCGGTTTTATAGAGATGTTTATCTTTATCTTTATTCTCACCTATGGGCTACTTTACGCCTGGGTAAAAGGAGCACTGGACTGGCAATTTGAAATTGAGGAAATTTGAAGAAATAAACCTTGTTCTTTCGGGAGGAGCGGCAAAGGGTATAGCCCACATCGGTGTTTTGAAAGCTATAAACGAGCTCGGTGTAAGGGTAAAGGCAATTAGCGGAGTGAGTGCAGGGGCTATCGTTTCGGTTTTTTACGCTTCCGGTTACTCACCCGAGGGTATGTTTAGCCTTCTTAAGAGGGTTAACTGGTTAAAGCTATTCAAGTTTAAGCCCCCGTTAAAAGGATTGATAGGTTGGGATAAGGCGATAAGCTTCCTTGAGGAAGTTCTCCCTTACAGGAGAATAGAGAAGCTTGAGATACCGACGCATATATGCGCTACAGACTTATACTCGGGAAGGGCTTTATACTTTTCCGAGGGAAACTTAATCCCCGCACTTCTCGGTAGTTGTGCAATTCCGGGGATTTTTGAACCTGTTGAATACGGAAAATACTTACTGGTTGACGGAGGTATGGTTAATAACCTCCCTGTTGAGCCCTTTCAGGAAAGCGGTATACCGACCGTTTGCGTTGATGTCCTCCCTATAGAACCGGAAAAGGAAATTAAGAATATTCTTCACATCCTTTTGAGAAGCTTCTTTCTTGCCGTTCGGTCAAACTCCGAAAAGAGAAAGGAGTTCTGTGACCTCGTTATAGTCCCGGAGCTTGAGGAGTTCACACCCCTTGACGTGAGAAAAGCGGACCAAATAATGGAACGGGGATACAAGAAGGCCTTAGAGATACTTTCTAAATAGCTCGGCTTTCCCTTGACTTCCGTAAAGTCTAATCCTTCTCTTTACGACCTTTTTAACCTCCTCCATAGCGGGCTTCAGAAGTTTGCGGGGGTCTATAACCTTCTTCTCCTCAGCAATCAGTTTTCTTAAGGTGGCAATAAAGGCAAGTCTCAAATCCGTATCCGTGTTCACCTTGTTGATCCCCAACTCAACCGCTTTTTTTATATCCTCGTCCGGAACCCCTTTAGCTCCCTTAATATCTCCACCGTAAGCGTTTATAGTCTTAACGTATTCCTCGTAAACACCGCTGGCACCGTGGAGAACTAAAGCTACGTTTGTTAATTCTTTTACTTTTCTTAGCCTTTCAAAATCAAGCTTCGGTTCTCCTTTAAACTTGAAAGCCCCGTGAGCTGTTCCTATTGCGGGAGCAAGGGCGTCAACACCCGTTTTATCCACGAACTCCTTAGCCTGAAGAGGGTCCACGAGAACCCTTTCCCTTGATACAACGTTATCCTCAACTCCTTCAAGTCTTCCCAGCTCAGCCTCAACCGATATACCCAGAGGAGCACACAGAGAAACAACTTCCTTTGTAACCTTCAGGTTTTCCTCATAAGGTTTATCCGAGTAATCTATCATAACAGAGGTGTATCCGTGTCTTATTGCGAGAAGTATGGTTTCAAGATGCTTACCGTGGTCAAGATGGAGAGCAAAGGGAACTTTATACCTATCTTTCACAGCGTGAACCATACCCGAGAGAAACTCTATTCCCGCATACCTTATTGCACTCTCGGTTGTCTGGACAAATACGGGAGCTTCTTCATCTTCTGCAGCTTCCAAGATAGCCCTTAAAAACTCAAGGTTGTTAAAGTTAAAGGCGCCTATTGCGAAGTTATACTCATTTGCTACTTCAAAGAGAATCTTTCCGCTGAGTAACGGCATACCCTAGTGATTATACTTTAAGGATTACAAACAAAGGATATAGAATATCCTTTATGGAAGAAAGGGAAGAAGAAAAGGAAGAGTTCGGGGAATTAATAAGATACACCGCTACGGGCTATCTCGGCGGTTTAGCCCTTGCATGGATACTTGACCAGTTAGGTATAAGACAAAATCTGATAGGAGAGTGGGGTGTAAGAACCCTAGCGGGTGAAGGGGAAAGCATACTTGAGGGTGTGTTTGCGATAAAAAAGAGGATAAAGGGGGAAGTCTACTCCTTGGCTCAGGCCTACGGCTGGGGAAAACTTATAGGGATGACGGTTCCCTGGTGGATAGACTTCGGAAGTAGAGCTTTAGGTGTAAACGTTTACGGATGGGAAGGTTTTTACATACCTTACTTTTACGCTATGAGTGACCAGATAGGGGCTAATGTTTCCGGCTTTATTTATTTCTACCGGAAAGAGAAAAGTTTCTTAAAAGCTCTGAAGAATTACTTTAAAAACCCGGTTATGCTGACGAGCTTATTCGTTATCCTATTGGTTCCTTTAGGTTTATTATTCGCCAGGGTTTTGGGTTTCTCACCGACCACAAACCTTTTAGTAGCCCTTGAGACTATAGCAGCCAACCTATGTTGGCTTCCACCACTTGTAGGTTTGATTCTTGAAAAGAGAGAAAAAACATAGGTTTACTCTTTACTTCGTTATACCTTATTTTTTATGATTGAGAGGAGGAAGACCCGCCAGATAAAGGTCGGGTGGGTAAAGATAGGAGGAGGAGCTCCTATAGTAGTTCAATCAATGACTTCAACGAAGACCCACGACGTTGAGGCTACCCTTGACCAGATAAGGAGGCTTTACGAGGCCGGCTGTGAGATTGTAAGGGTTGCGGTTCCTCATAAAGAGGACGTTGAAGCCCTTGAAGATATCGTTAAGAATAGTCCCGTTCCAATAATAGCGGACATACACTTTGCACCATCCTATGCTTTTCTATCAATGGAAAAGGGGGTTCACGGGATAAGAATAAACCCGGGGAATATAGGAAAAGAGGAGGTGGTAAGGGAAATTGTAGAGGAGGCAAAAAACAAAGATGTAGCGGTGAGAATAGGTGTGAACTCGGGCTCCCTTGAGAAGGATTTACTTGAGAAATACGGATATCCATCCGCGGAAGCCTTAGCAGAAAGTGCCCTAAGGTGGTCCGAAAAGTTTGAAAAGTGGGGATTTACCAATTACAAAGTATCAATAAAGGGTTCAGATGTTCTTGAGAACGTAAGAGCTAACCTCATATTCGCAAAGGAAACGGACGTTCCGCTCCACATAGGTATAACCGAGGCCGGTATGGGTAATAAGGGAATAATAAAGTCCTCCGTAGGTATAGGTATACTCCTTTACCAGGGTATAGGGGATACGGTAAGGGTTTCCCTCACAGACGATCCTGTTGTTGAGGTAGAAACGGCTTACGAGATTTTAAAGTCCTTGGGACTCAGAAGAAGAGGAGTTGAGATAGTTGCGTGTCCCACGTGCGGAAGAATAGAGGTAGACCTTCCCAAGGTTGTTAAAGAGGTGGAGAAAAAGCTATCGGGGATAAAAAAACCCCTTAAGGTCGCTGTTATGGGTTGTGTGGTAAATGCCATAGGTGAGGCAAGGGAGGCGGATATCGGCCTTGCGTGCGGAAGAGGTTTTGCATGGCTCTTTAAGGAAGGAAAACCTATAAAGAAGGTAGATGAAAAGGATATGGTTGACGAGCTTTTAAGAGAGATAGAAAATATGGTAGGAGATGGAAGAGGAAAAGGTTAAAGAGGAGAGTAAAGGGGAAAAGCAGGAGGAAAAAAAGGAGAAGAGGGAAAACCTGCTTGAACTCATACAGCAGTTCTCGGACATACCGGTTGATATAGAGGTGGTTGTGGGAAAAGCCCAAAAAACCATAGGTGAACTCCTCAGCATGGGTATAGGTTCGGTTATAGAGCTTGATAGGGAAGTAAAAGATTTCGTTGACATAAAAGTAAACGGAAAGCTTATAGCAAAAGGGGAGCTTGTAGTTATAGACGGAAAAATAGGGGTAAAAATAAAGGAAGTCGTTAAGGAAGAAACTTAAAGGCTTTCAACTACTTCCCTTATTCGCCTTATACCTTCTAAGAGTTTATCCTCGGAAAGGGCGTAAGAGAGTCTTAAAAACCCTTCAGCACCAAAAGCTGAACCCGGAACAACGGCAACCTTTCCTCTTTCAAGAAGTATCTCCGAGAGCTTTATATCACCGCCCACCCTTTTTGAGTATTCGGAAAAGTCGGGAAATATGTAAAAGGCTCCTTCAGGTTTAAAGAGTTCAACCCCGGGAATCTCCTTAAGAAGCTCGTAAGCTATATCCCTCCTTCTCTTAAAGGTTTCTCTCATGTTTTTTATAAACTCCCTTGATAGTGGATTTTTAAGAGCCTCAAGGGCTCCGTATTGGGCAAAAGTCGTTACGTTTGAGATGCTCTGGCTGTTTAAACCCGCTATCACTTTCGCGTAATCCTCCGGGCAGGCAACGTATCCCACCCTCCAACCGGTCATTGAAAAACTCTTTGAAAAAGCGTTAACCGTGAAGGTTATCCTTTTTACCTCTTCCGATAGAGAGGCTACACTTACAAACTCCCCATCGTAGGTAAAGTGTTCGTAACACTCGTCAGAAATAATAAAAATCTTTCTCTCTATACAGAACTCCGCTATCCTCTCAAGCTCCTTTTTGTCGTAAACAGCTCCCGTCGGATTGTTAGGAGAGTTTATAACCAGTGCGACCGTTCTTTCCGAAACCTTCCCCTTTATATCCTCAAGGGTGAGTTTAAAACCCTTTTCCTTTTTGAGGGGGACCTCTACGGGCACACCCCCGAAAAATCTTATCTGCTCGGGGTATGTCACCCAGTAGGGGGATGGAAGTAACACCTCGTCCCCCTCGTCAAGGATTGCCATAAAGATAAGGAATAAAACCATCTTTGCTCCTGCGGATATCACAATCTCGGAAGGCTTGTAAGAAACTCTATTTTCCTCGTAGAGTTTTTTAGCGATAGCTTCCCTGAGCTCCGGGATGCCTGCAGAGGGAGCGTATTTCGTCTTTCCTTCTTTGAGGGCTCTTATACACGCTTCTTTTATAAACTCAGGGGTGTCAAAGTCGGGTTCCCCCGCTCCGAAGCCTATTACGTCAATACCTTTTGCTCTGAGCTCCTTAGCCTTTGCGGTTATCTGGAGTGTGGGAGAGGGCTTTATGTGGGCTATTCTTCTTGCCAGCTTTTTACCCATTTCCTAAAATTTTAATAAAAAAGGAGGTGGAGCGATGATTGGAGTAGGGGAGAGAATAAGGAAGGTAAGGGAAGAAAGAGGTCTTTCTGTAGAAGCTTTCGCAAAAGAAATAGGTATATCTCCCGAGAAGCTTGAAGAGTTTGAAAAGGGAATATCAAGACCCTGTGATGCAACACTCGTTTTTATAGCGAAACGCTTTAACGTTGACTACAGGTGGTTAGCATTAGGGGAGAAAGAAGCGGTTGCGGTCTGATTACTTGAACCTCCTTATTAGTTCCTCCATTACATCCTTCACGTCTATTCCTTCCATCTCAAGGGAGAGCAATAGGGTATATAACATATCCGCCGTCTCGTAAATCACCTCTTCTTTATCTCCCTTCATTAAAGCTATAAGGGTTTCTACTGCCTCTTCACCGAACTTTTGGAAAACCCTTTCCCTGCCTTTGGAGGCAAGCTTTGTAGTATAAGAGTTCTCGGGTTTTTCCTTTAGTCTTTCCCTTATCACCTCCTGGAGTCTCGGCAATACCTCAAAGGGAAGCGGTTTCTCAACGGGTGTGCCGTCAATCTTTCTAAAGAAGCAGTTTCTTTCTCCGGTGTGGCAAGCCCTGTTTTTTTCCTGCTCTATAACGTATATGAGTGTATCTCCGTCGCAGTCTACCCTTACCTCCTTAACCCTTTGGAGTTCTCCTGAAGTTTCCCCCTTTTTCCATATTTTCTTCCTGCTCCTTGAGTAGTAATGAGCGTATCCGGTTTCAAGGGTTTTCTTTACGGCTTCCTCGTTTGCGTAAGCAACCATCCTAACCTCCCCGGTCCTGTAGTCCTGTGCAACTACGGGAATAAGACCTTCTTCGTTAAACTTAAGCTCAAGCATGAGGATTTATCATACAAAAAGCTCCTCTCATGTTCTATAAATTTCGTGTTATGAGAAAACCCGAGATACTCGCACCTGCCGGAAACTGGGAAGGTTTATCCGCCGCGGTAAAGGCGGGAGCGGAGGCTATATACTTCGGTCTTGATAAACTGAACCAGAGGTCTCTGAAGAAAAACTTCTCAATA